>CAYTBO010000069.1:0-17369 GCA_964436055.1 uncultured Ohtaekwangia sp. | reverse complement strand
TTGAATAAAAGGATTCTGGGAATATAAAACTTAGTTCATAATGAAATTTTTAAAATTGAGTGTATGTCTTTTAAGTATGGCAATTATTTACCATGCCTGTTCCCCTGCCGAAAAACAAGAAGTTATGATTACCGATGACAATGGCTTCAACGCCATCTTTTTCGCGCTTGGTATGAATGAAATAATAACCGATTCTCCTGACACTCTTCAGCAGGAAATCAAAAAGATGAATGGTTTGGAAATTTTCGGAGCTGATAACTTCTGGAGTGATCATAAAAATTACTTCATGTATTCAATGGGAAATATTGAATTTCCTGCCACATCTCAATACCATTTCCAATTGACATTATCCGGAAAGATAGTTTTGAAAATTAATAATAAAGAGGTCTTCAAGGCTAATAAGCTGGTGGATACTTTGATGGTGGGAAGTCAGTATGTAAGTGCTGGTAAGAACATATTTGAAATAGAATATTTTGATGGTGGCCTTGATCCTAAAATTGAACTTAAATGGTCTGCCGATGGAAAAATTTTTGAATCTATCCCTGTAGACAAATTATTTCATGCGGATGGAAAGCAGGAAATCAGGCCTTACGTCAACCCGGACTATGTGATTTCAACAACAGATACAGTGATTCATAATGTATTGACGGAGAAGGAAAAAGCTGAGGGCTGGTCTTTGTTGTTTGATGGTGCGAGTACAAAAGGCTGGCACCGCTACAATTACCTAGGAGAAATAGGGGCCAAATGGCATGCCCAGAATGGCGCGCTGGTCTTTGATGGTAGGAAGAGATTCCGTTTCATTTTTGAGGGGAGAATGGTTGAATTTGGCAGGACCAATAAACTTGAGGATGGTGGGATGGATATTGTCACGGATAAAGCTTTTGGGAATTTTGAACTTCATTTGGAATGGAATATTAGTGAAGGTGGTAATAGCGGCATCTTTTATACCGTACTTGAGGATGCTGAATTTGATGAAGCCTGGAAAACAAGTCCTGAAATGCAGGTTTTGGACAATCAAACCAATAAGGATGCCCTCATAGTCAGCCATCAGGCGGGTGACTTGTATGACTTGATTCCCAGCAGTGAAAAAGTAGTGAAGCCTTTCGGCGAGTGGAATAAGGTAAGGATAGTGAAGAACCAGGGGCAGGTGGAGCACTGGCTCAACGATGTGAAAGTTGTGACCTATGACATGAATTCCCCGGAGTGGACGGAACTCATTAAAAAGAGCAAGTTTGCAAGACTTACAAAATTTGCAATGCCTGGTCCCGGTCAGATTGCCTTACAGGATCATGACTGCATGGTGTTGTTCAGAAATATCAAGATCAAAGAATTGTAACATGAACAGAAAAGAGTTCGTAAAACTGTCCCTTATGTCCACGGCATCACTGGCATTGCTGGGTTGCTCAGCACCAACATCAGCAAAAAAAAATTCAATAGGCCTTCAGCTTTACACATTCAGACGTTTCTTTGGTGAGGATGGAAATCCAACAGCTTCATCAAAGGAAATTCAAAGTACACTGAAATCAATTGCACAGGTTGGATTCGGGCACCTGGAATGTTTTGACTACAAAGACGGATTATTTTATGGGATACCTTACAAGGAATTCAATTCCATGGTGCAAGATCTTGGTATGCGGATTACTAGTGGCCACTACAAAACCGGTCAGGTACATCCTGATTGGAAAGGCACTTTAGTGAATGATTGGGAAAAAGCCATTCAGGATGCTTCAGACACTGGACAGGAGTATGTTATTATTGCTTATCTGGAAGAGGAAGAAAGGCAAACAATAGATGACTACAAGAAAGTTTGCGAATTGATGAACAAAGCCAGTGAGGTGAGCAAGCTGGCCGGAATAAAATTGGGCTATCATAATCATGAATTTGAGTTTATGGAATTGGAAGGGCAAATTCCATATGATGTCATGCTTCAGGAATTGGACCCTTCAATCACCATGGAAATGGACCTATTTTGGATAACCAATGCTGGCAAGGATCCTTTGCAATATTTCAATAATTATCCCGAGAGATTTCATCAATGGCATGTAAAAGACATGAACAAGTTGGACAAGAAAAAACAGGTGGATGTAGGAACCGGAGTAGTTGACTTCAAAGGTATTTTTCAAAAGGCAGAACAGGCAGGTATGAAGTATTTCTATCTGGAACAGGAAGAGTATTCCAAATCAGAGCTCGAGAGTGTCAAAAACGGCTATACCTATTTACAAGAAATGCTCAAATGACAAGAATTAACCGCAAACAAGCCCTACAAAGACTTGTAGCAGGTACGGCAGCCATAACCGGTTTTTCTGCTTTAGCCGGGAACTTGCATGCTCAACCCCTTCAGGGAAATATCAATCATTCCGTTTGTCAGTGGTGTTATAATTCGATGCCGCTGGAAGACCTGGTGCTGGCAGCGAAGGATATTGGCATTACTTCGATTGATTTGCTCAAAGCTGATGAATGGAAAGTTGTGATTAGGCATGGATTGACCTGTGCCATGGGGTATGCCTCGGATTTGCCATTGACCAAAGGATTCAATGACATTTCATTGCATGCCCGATTATTAAATGACTATCAGACGGCTATTCCTAAAGCTGCGGATGCGGGACTCAAAAACCTGATCTGCTTCAGCGGAAATGCCCATGGACTAACTCCACAACAAGGAATTAATAATTGTGCAAGGGGTCTTGCGCCAGTACTTGAAATAGCAGAAAAGTATAGTATTACCATCTGTATGGAACTTCTCAATAGCAAAGTGGACCATGCGGACTATCAGTGCGATAAAACACCATGGGGCGTAACGCTCTGTGAAAGAACCGGATCGGATAACTTTAAATTGTTGTACGACATTTACCACATGCAGATTATGGAAGGGGATGTGATCGCCACGATAAGTAAATACAGCAAATACATTGCCCATTATCATACAGCTGGGGTTCCTGGCAGGCATGAGCTTGATGAAAATCAGGAGCTTTACTATCCTGCCATCATGCGGGCCATTGTTAAGACAGGCTATAAAGGATTTGTGGCTCAGGAGTTTATCCCAACCAAGGAAAATAAAATAGCCTCTCTAAGGGAGGCTATTAACTTGTGTGATGTATAAAAGTTTTCTAGGTTGCCCAGGTTTTTCCTCCCACCTCACTTAATGGTTTACAGCCAAAATACGCACCTGGTACAGGCTCATACTGCAGCACCTGCGTAGCTCCAGGTTCTGAAGTAAAGAATCTCAGTAAGGTAAGCTCTTTTGTTAACGTAATAAAAGGTCTTGGATAAGGATATACTTTTGAACCACTCTCATCTGCCAATGCCTGATCATGCGCACTGCGCACTTGTTCTACCTGCTGTTCCATCTCCAGATCAGCAAAAGAATCACCGGCAGTAGCTTCAACATTTTTCATGAATGCATCTAGACCTTCCATGTAACGTGCTCTTGCATCCTCTGCATACACGGTGCTCACCATCTGTTCGATAAAAGCTGGCACACCTACTTCTTTTGCACCTGGTGTATCGGTTTTAGGTATGTAGATCTCTGCAATTTGTGAAACAACATAAGCCTGATCTTCACTAAAGAAAGTTGGTTTCCAATCCAAGTTGGGTTTGGTTGAGCAACCCTGCAATATCCCCATAATGGTGGGTGCTGATACAACGCCTCCCATCAAAAATGCTGTTCTTCTAATAGCTTCTCGTCTGTCCATGATTGACTTCGATTAAAGGTTTTGTTTTTTCATTTCTTGCACCGCGTAGTCAGCGGCTCTGGCCGTCAATGCCATATAAGTCAAAGAAGGATTTTGACAGGCTGCCGATGTCATACATGCACCATCCGTCACGAACACGTTCTTGCACGCGTGCACCTGATTCCATTTATTGAGTACGGATGTCTTGGGGTCTTTACCCATACGGGCAGTACCCATTTCATGTATACCCAATCCCGGACCACCGATGTCATCATATATTCGCACGTTGGTAAGTCCTGCGGTTTCCAGCATTTCGGCAGCATCAGCACCCATATCCTTGCGCATCTTCATTTCATTCTCCTTGAATTCGCAATCGATGGTTAGCGTTGACAATCCGTGCACATCTTTTTTGTCGTTGTTGATGGTGACAAAATTCTCATGATAAGGTAAGCATTCGCCAAAGCCGGTGAGCCCCATAGTCCATTTACCAGGAGTTGTCAGTACGTTTTTCAATTCCGCGCCAATAGCCATTTCACTAACTCCTCGTGCCCAGCCTTCTCTGCTTGCATTGCCCTGATAGCCAAATCCACGAATGTAATCTCTCTTATCTTTTCCAATATTTCTATAGCGTGGAATGTATACTCCATTAGCTCTGCGGCCTGAATAGTACATATCATCCATGTCCTTGTATTCTCCGTTTGCACCAATCCTAAAATGGTGATCCATCAGGTTGTGGCCTAATTCTCCGCTATCATTACCCAGTCCATTAGGGAATCGATTTGATTTACTATTCAACATGATGAATGTTGATCCCAGGGTAGAGGCGTTGAGGAAAATGATTCTTGCGAAATACTCCACTTGTTCGCCAGTTTCAGAATCCAATACTTTAACACCCGTTGCCACTCCCTTGCTTTCGTCATACATTACTTCCGTGACAATTGAGTTGGGACGTAAAGTCATGTTGCCTGCCTTCTCCGCTGCCGGTAGTGTACAGGCGTTGCTGCTGAAGTAGGCACCATAAGGACAGCCACGCATGCACATGTTTCTATTCTGGCAGGTGCCTCTTCCTGAAGGGTTGTTTTCCAAGGGTGCCGTAATATGCGCCACTCGGCCGATCGTCAATACCCTGCCCGGGAAGTTTTTGCTGATTGAATCTTTCACCACATTCTCCACACAGTTTAGCTCCATGGGTGGAAGGAATTTTCCATCAGGCAATTGCGATAACCCGAGGTTTTGACCACTTACGCCAATATAACTCTCTACATAATCATACCAGGGAGCTAAATCTTTATAACGAATAGGCCAATCTACAGCAATCCCATCCTTCGCATTAGCCTCAAGATCCATTTCGCTGAGCCGGTAGCTTTGCCTTCCCCACAAAAGCGAACGGCCGCCTACATGATACCCCCTGATCCAGTCGAATCGTTTTACCTCTGTATAAGGATTTTCCAAATCATTGACCCACCAATGCTTGTATTGCTGACGCATAGTGTAGCCTGTCCGATTCTGAACCTGATAGTTTTTTAATTCATCCGCTGTAAGATGATCCCCGTTGGGCAACTCCCATGGATCTTTTGTCATCGTTGGGTAGTCCGCACTATGACGCACATTTCTCCCCCTTTCCAATACAAGGGTCTTGAGTCCTTTTTCGCTGAGTTCTTTGGCTGCCCAGCCTCCGCTGATTCCCGTACCAACCACAATCGCATCGTACGTGTTCTTTTTTTCTGCTTGAAGATTAAGATTCATAGGTAACTAATTAGTCTATTGATGGCCTTTTGCCAGCCGACACTTCTGCTCAATTTCTTTGGTTTTATTAGGAAGAAACATAAGAATATATTTTCACTTTTCATCGAATTAAAGTCTAACCTTGCTTCTTTTGGTGATTTGCGGACAGTCATCCTCATCGCAATCGTTTGCATTAAATTTTATTTTCAAGGTAGAATTGAGGCTGATATCATTCCTTATCTTTAAGAATGCGTAGAATGGCCATATTTATCAACTTGATCTTCATGGCAGCTTGCACTCCTTCAACAGATACTGACAGTAATCCGATGACTAAAAAGCCTAAAATTATTATCTATCAAATGATGACCCGATTGTTCGGTAATCAGGTGATGAATAATAAACCCTATGGCACCATCGAGGAAAATGGTGTGGGCAAGTTTAATGACATTACCGCCAAGGCGCTGGACTCATTGAAAGCACTCGGGATAACCCACGTATGGTACACGGGTATAATCGAACATGCCTTGCTCACGGATTACACCCAATATGGCATTCCACTGGATGATGCCGATGTGGTGAAAGGAAGGGCAGGATCACCGTACTCAATAAAGGATTATTATGATGTGAACCCTGACCTGGCGGTGGATGTAAATAACCGTATGGCTGAATTTGAAGCCATGATCACACGCACCCATGCCAGGGGACTTAAAGCTATCATTGATTTTGTGCCTAACCATGTAGCTAGGAAATATAAGTCGGATGCAAAGCCTGACGGAGTAGTTGATTTGGGGGAGCGGGACGACACAAGTATCAGGTTTTCACCTAACAATAATTTTTACTACCTGCCGGGTGAGCATTTTGTAGCTCCTCAGCATTACAACCCCCTGGGTTCAGACATTACCTTTCCAACCAAAGATGGAAAGTTTGACGAACATCCTGCAAAGGTGACTGGCAACGATAAGTTTACTGCATCACCGGGAGTGGATGATTGGTTTGAGACTGTAAAACTCAACTACGGTGTGGATATTGAGAATCGAAGGAAAACCTACTTTGACCCCACCCCCGATACCTGGATAAAAATGAGAGATATCTTGTTGTATTGGACAAACAAAGGAGTAGACGGATTCCGCTGCGACATGGCAGAAATGGTGCCGGTTGAATTCTGGAACTGGGTAATCCTCCAGATAAAACAATCAAATCCGAACATCATATTCATTGCTGAGATATACAATCCTCAAGCTTATAGGGATTACATTCACAAAGGAGGTTTTGATTTTTTATACGATAAGGTCCAACTCTATGACACCCTGCGATTGCTGATCAATAGTAAGAGTAAAACAACGGCTATCCCCGAAATTCAACAAAGCCTGGAGGGTATCAATGATTTCATGATGCACTTCCTTGAAAACCACGATGAGCAACGGATTGCTTCGCGCTTTTTTGCCGGTGATCCCTGGAAAGCAAAACCAGCTATGGTAATCAGTGCTACTATCGATAAAGGTCCTGTGATGATATTTTTCGGACAGGAGGTGGGGGAGCCTGGCGATGGTTTTACTGGGTTTAAAGGAGATGATGGCCGCACTACACATTTTGATTATTGGGGTGTGGCGGAACATCAGAAATGGATGAATGGTGGCGAATTTGATGGTGCACTCTTGAATGACAATCAAAAGATATTAAGAACTTTCTATAAGCGCCTGTTGAATATAGCACAAACAAACACTGCAATTGTAAATGGCGAATATGCAGACCTCACTGAATCAAATGTTTCTATTCAGAATATAAATAACGAGGTTTTTGCCTGCACGCGCTGGGATGGAGATGAAGCAGTTTTGATTGTGGCCGGCTTTAACCCAGCAAAAAGGAAAATCACCATTGCGATACCAGATGATATTGCTGAGCAAATGGGATATAATAAGTCATTTACCTATACTGGCACCGACTTGTTAAATAATAAAAATCAAGTCACCCTATCATCGCTAAAGGTGGAGATGGAAATTGAGCCTTATGCGGCACACATTTTTAAGTTGAACAAATGATTGAAATAGTTTTATTAATGTTCATTATAAGCTTTGCGACTCAGCGTCTTAGCGGTTTTTTTTACCGCAATGGCGCAATGACGCTAAGTGATCCGAAAACTATAGATCAGAATCTTCCCTATTGGTTTTCTGGAAAATTCTTATTAATGCAAAGTTATATTAATCAAGAAATAGTTTTATGGCGGTTACAAAATTAAAAGGTCAGTCGCGGGTAATAATAGAGAACGTACAACCTCAGGTTGATGGAGGTTTGTACCCTGCCAAACGCACCGTGGGCGAGCAGGTAGAGATTACGGCTGACATCTTCGCAGATGGGCACGATCACATCAGGGCAGAAGCGTTATACAGAAAGGAAGGCGATAAAGAATGGACTCGCTTGCCCATGGTTGCCACGGGGAACGATAGCTGGTGGTGTTCATTTATCGTTAATGAGAAAGTCAATTACGAATTTACCATTGCGGCTTGGATTGACTTATTTGAAACCTGGTACGATGGATTCAAAAAGAAGGCTGCCGCCAAGCTGGACGTAAGCCTGGAGATTCAGGAAGGTATTGACTTTGTCAACCGTATCAATCAGGGCAATCCGGAAATTAATATGCTGGTAAGCAAACTGAGTGAGACGAAAAAGTATAAAGAAAATATAGAGTTTATCGTAAGCAAATCATTCGAGGAAATTGTCAACCGGTTCCCGCTCAGGCAATTTGAGACACGTTTTCCGCTTGAATTGAAAATAAAAGTTGAGAGTCCCCGGATGCTATTCACTACCTGGTATGAACTTTTTCCGCGTTCTGCTTCTACCGGCAGGAGGCATGGGACATTTAAGGATGTCATCAAGCTGTTGCCGAGAGTTGAGGCGATGGGTTTTGATGTACTGTATTTACCACCGATACATCCAATAGGAAAAAATAATAGAAAGGGAAAAAACAACAGTACCAGCGCCAAAGAAGATGAGCCGGGTTCTCCCTGGGCTATCGGCAGCGAAGCGGGTGGACATAAGTCGGTACACCACGACCTGGGAACATTGGATGACTATGTAAAGCTGATTGAAGAAGCAAAGAAAAGGAAAATAGCTGTTGCGCTGGATCTGGCTTATCAATGTGCACCAGACCACCCTTATGTAAAAGATCACCCCGAGTGGTTTAAGCAACGACCCGATGGTTCTATCCAATATGCTGAGAACCCACCTAAAAAATATCAGGACATTTATCCGTTCGACTTTGAATGTGAAGAATGGCAGAGCTTGTGGGATGAACTTAAATCGGTAGTATTGTTTTGGATTGAGCAGGGCATTACCATTTTCAGGGTAGACAATCCACATACCAAGCCCATACCGTTCTGGCAGTGGCTGATCGCAGAAATACACAATGACCATCCTGATATACTATTTTTGGCTGAAGCATTCACAAGGCCAAAGGTCATGAGTTCGTTGGCGAAAGTTGGATTCAATCAATCGTATACCTATTTCACCTGGAGAGTTAGCAAAGGTGAATTGATTGAGTATATGAATGAGTTGGTACACGGACCGTCCAGAAATTATTTCAGGCCCAACTTCTGGCCCAATACACCGGACATTCTGCCTTATCACCTGCAGCACCAGACGGAGAATATTTTCATCATCCGGTTAGCGTTGGCCGCAACACTTTCTTCCAACTATGGTATATATGGTCCTCCCTATGAGCTTTGTGAGAATGATCCTGTTCCCGGAAAGGAGGAATATAACAACTCGGAGAAGTATGAGGTGAAGCAATACGATTGGAAAAAATCAAATAGAATGACTGACATCATTTCTATTATTAATCGGGCGCGGCATCGCCATCCTGCCCTTCAGTCTACCTGGAACATTCGTTTCTGTACGATAGAAAACCCTAACCTGATCGCCTACCTGAAGTTTACGCAGGACTTGAGTAACTTAATTCTGATCATCGTGAACCTTGATCCGAATAATAAACATCAGGGCTATGTGCAACTTCCAATGGATTTACTTAAACTTCAAGGGTTTATTAATGTTAAGTTATTTGATTTGCTAACCGAGGAGTGGTATACATGGACTCAAGAGTGGAATTATATAGAACTTGACCCTAACCGTATGCCATTTCATCTGTTGGAATTATCGATTCACGAATCCAATATGTAGTCATGAGCTTAAACGGCAAGAACGGCGATTCTCTATGGTTTAAAGATGCCATCTTTTACGAACTATCCGTGCGTTCATTTTGTGATAGCGATGGAGATGGGATAGGTGATTTTAAGGGGCTCATTGAAAAGATGGAATACCTCGAGGACCTGGGTGTTAACACCATTTGGTTGCTTCCGTTCTATCCTTCACCACTCAAGGATGATGGCTATGATGTGACCGATCATTGTGATGTACATGAAGCCTATGGTTCCTTGGCTGACTTCAGGGCTTTTCTCAAAGCAGCGCACAAAAAAGGAATCAGGGTAATTACCGAACTGATACTCAATCATACCTCAGATCAGCATCCTTGGTTTAAACGCTCACGCAAAGCAAAAGCAGGTTCACGTTATAGGGATTTCTACGTGTGGAGTGAAACACCGGAGCGGTATAAAGAGGCTCGTCTGATCATACAGGAGGAGGAAGCTTCCAACTGGACGTGGGACAAGGAAGCAAAGGCATACTATTGGCACCGCTTCTACCGCTATCAACCTGAACTGAACTATGAAAATCCTGAAGTGCAGATGGAGATGATCAAGGTGATTGACTTCTGGATGAAAATGGGTGTCGATGGATTCAGA
Organism: uncultured Ohtaekwangia sp.; assembly: GCA_964436055.1. Taxonomy (GTDB): domain Bacteria; phylum Bacteroidota; class Bacteroidia; order Cytophagales; family Cyclobacteriaceae; genus ELB16-189. The sequence goes on along the minus strand of CAYTBO010000069.1, from coordinate 7,180 downwards.
CTGCCCTCGGTTCCTTTTCTATTTGAAGAGGAGGGAAGTAATTGCGAAAGCCTTCCCCAGACGCACGCCTTTCTTCAGCGAATCAGATCACATATCGATAAAAATTACAAACACAGGGTGTTGATAGCCGAAGCAAATCTGTGGCCGGAGGATGCGGCTGCTTATTTTGGTAATGGTGAAGAGTGTCACATGAATTTTAACTATCCCTTGATGCCGAGATTGTTTTTGGGGTTGAGGACAGAAGATAGTTACCCCATCATCGATATTCTGGAGCAAACACCTGAGACGCCACCCAACAGTCAATGGGCACTCTTTCTTCGCAACCACGATGAGCTTGGACTCGAAATGGTTACGGAAGAAGAGAAAGACTATTTATTTAAAGCTTATGCCAAAGACCCGCATACCAAGTTCAATATCGGGATCAGAAGAAGGTTGGCCCCCTTGCTAAACAACGACAGACGTAAAATTGAACTGCTGTATACCATTTTGTTTTCACTGCCCGGCACACCGGTAATTTACTATGGCGATGAAATTGGGATGGGAGACAATGTGTATTTGGGTGGGCGGTCGGGTGTAAGAACACCGATGCAGTGGAACATGAATCTAAATGCCGGATTTTCATCGGCCAACCCACAACAACTTTATCTTCCATTGATTACGGATCCCTTGTATCGCCACCAGTCTATCAATGTGGCTACACAAGATGAAAACCCTTCCTCTTTGCTGTGGTGGATGCGAAACGTTATTGCCATGCGCAACCGGCTCGTTGTGTTTGGACGGGGAAATATGAAATTCATTGACAGTACTAACAGCAAGATCCTTTGTTTCATCCGTACGTACGAATCACAACGAATTATTTTAGTAGCTAACCTCTCACAGTTTTCACAAGTCACAACATTAAACCTTTCCGAGTACGAGGATTGTGAAGTAACAGAGGTATTTAGTCAAAACAGATTTTTAAATGTAGGCGATGGTCACTATTCACTTAATGTTGGGCCTTATGGATATTATTGGCTTCAACTCGATACGGCAGAGCGCAAGGAAAGAGCAAATGACAATGAGGAATTGCTGTTATTTTCTACAGATCAATCCTGGGAAAAAGCTTTTTTGAATTATAACGAAAAGCGGCAGTTCGAACGGAAGATACTTCCAGTGTTCATGAAAAAATGCCGTTGGTTTGCCGGTAAGGCAAAGGCCATTGCACGTATGGGTTTGCATAAGATGATACCCTTAAAGGTAGGAGGCAACACCCATTACCTCACCTTAGTGGAAGTTCATTATGTGCAACGCATGCCTGAGTTATATTTCCTTCCGCTCACTTTCGTTCGCTCAGAAAACATCGTTGATAAAGTGGAGTATCATGCGCAAAGCGTAGTGTGCCGGGCACAGTTGCATGGTGAGCAGGGTTTTGTATTGGATAGTTGCTATGACAGAAGTTTCAGAGACCATTTGCTGGTAAGCATGGATAAGAAAGTTAGTCACAAAATGGAAGATGGTATTCTAGAGTTTAATTCGAGTGTTTTCAACAAGATTCAAATTGAAGGAGAAATAGATTCCAGGGTATTGAAAGCTGATCAGAGCAATACGGCAATTATCTATAATGACCTTTATTTCTTTAAGTTTTATCGCAAGTTGGAGCGGGAGATCAATCCGGATATGGAAATTGTCAGGTTCCTTTCGGAGAACACAAGCTTTGAAAACAGTCCTATGTACGGTGGAAGTATTGAATTTGTGGATGGTGACGGAAAAGTAATTGTACTGGGCCTACTTCAGAATAAAGTAGAGAATCAGGGTGAAACCTGGGGGATGGCTACAGATTCGGTTGGCCGTTTTTTTGAGCGCGTAATCACTAAGGCTAAAAAGGAAAAATTACCACGCCTGGTAAATAAGGCCAGTATCACTTTTGAAGAGGCACCTGAACTTATTCAGGAATTTATAGGGCGGGGATTTTATGAGCGGGTAGTCAGGTTGGGACAAAGAACAGCCGAGATGCATCTGGCGCTGGCTTCTGACAAAACAAATCCAGCCTTTGCACCCGAAAAATTTACAGCTAACTATCAGCGCTCATTATATTCTTCATTGCGCAAACTGGTTCGTGATCGCTTCAACCTGCTCGAAAACTCCCTAACCAAACTGAGTGATGATACCCGGGAGCTTGCCGTTAAAGTACTGGATATGGAATCAGAAGTACTTGAGTGTTTCAAGGAAATTTATGAAGTAAGGATTGATGCCATTAAAACCAGAATTCATGGTGACTACCACCTGGGTCAGGTACTCTTTACCGGTAAAGATTTTATCATCATTGATTTTGAAGGTGAACCTGGATTCTCTTTCAGTGAGAGAAGGTTGAAAAAGAATCCTTTCAAGGATGTGGCTGGTATGATGCGTTCATTTCATTATGCTGCATTTGGTAAAATCCTTCTCAATGAAAACTATCGGGACAAAGACATGACATTCCTGGAATCATGGGCTGAGCAGTGGCAACATTACGTAAGCCGGTTTTATGTGGGAGCCTACCTCCAACGAATGGGAATGGGCACGGAGTTGGCTTATGAGAATGACATCCTGATCCGAACATTCCTTCTTGAAAAGGCAATTTATGAATTGGGATATGAACTCAATGGAAGACCAGACTGGGTAATTATCCCGTTGCGCGGTATTTATTACCACATGAACAGATATTTTTTAGAAAAGAAAGAGAGAGACAAGAAAGTAAAAAATTAAAGGATCTACGCCTCACACAATTATCATGGCTACAAAAAAGACAACCAAAACAAAACAGAAGTCAACGAAATCCTATACCCGGCTTACTGAATTTGATATTCATTTATTCAAAACAGGAAAGCATTTTAAATTATACGAAAAGCTTGGGGCACACCCTGTTGAATTTAATGGCAAACAAGGGACATATTTTGCGGTGTGGGCTCCCAACGCAAAGTCCGTACATGTTATTGGTAACTTTAATTACTGGGAAGCAAAAAACCATAAACTAAATCCACGGTGGGATGAATCTGGAATCTGGGAGGGATTTTTTCCAGGTCTTGCAAAAGGTGAGGTTTATAAGTATGCAATCCACTCCAATACCGGGGATTTCCTGGAGAAAGCAGATCCATTTGCAATTTTTGCTGAGGTTCCACCAAAGACAGCATCTATCGTGTGGGAAGACGAGTATAGTTGGAAAGATAAAAAATGGATGGACAAGAGAAAGGATGCAGCACTGAAGCCAAAACCTTATTCAGTGTATGAAATGCATTTTGGATCGTGGCGAAGAAGGTATGATGATGGAAACAGATCGCTTTCATATAAGGAAATGGCTATCGAGTCGGTTGAGTACATCCGGGATCTTGGATTTACCCACGTAGAATTTCTTCCCGTGATGGAGCACCCGTTTTTTGGATCTTGGGGTTATCAGGTTACAGGATACTTCGCTCCCTCCAGCCGGTATGGAAATCCTGGTGAGTTTAAATTTTTAGTTGATGCGCTGCACCAGGCCGGCATCGGTGTAATTCTTGATTGGGTGCCTTCCCATTTCCCCGGAGATGCGCATGGCTTGTACAAATTTGATGGGACACATCTGTATGAACATGCCGATCCCCGTAAAGGATTTCATCCTGATTGGAAGAGTTACATTTTCAACTATGGCCGTAATGAAGTGCGGTCGTTTCTGGTGAGCAACGCGATCTATTGGCTTGAGCAATATCATATCGATGGGCTGCGTGTGGATGCGGTGGCAAGTATGCTTTACCTAGATTATTCGCGTAAAGCGGGAGAGTGGATTCCTAATGAATATGGAGGAAGAGAGAATATAGAGTCTATTGTGTTTTTGAAAGAGTTTAATGAAGCAGCCTACGCCCAGTTTCCCGATATCGTGACGATAGCAGAAGAGTCTACCGCATGGCCTGGTGTTTCAAGACCAACCTATATGGGTGGTTTGGGGTTTGGTCAGAAGTGGATGATGGGATGGATGCACGATACACTTCAATATTTCAAGAATGATCCCATTCACAGGAAGTATCATCAAAATGAAATTACGTTTAGCATCATGTATGCATTTACTGAAAGTTTCATGCTTCCATTATCTCACGATGAAGTGGTTCATGGCAAGGGATCACTGATTGGCCGAATGCCGGGTGATGAGTGGCAACGGTTTGCCAATCTTCGGCTGATGTATGGATATATGTATACCCATCCGGGAACTAAATTGTTGTTCATGGGAGCCGAGTTCGGACAAACCGCTGAATGGAATCATGACCGAAGTTTGGATTGGCATTTGTTGGAACACAACTTTCACAAGGGAATATACAACCTGATGAAAGACTTAAATGCGCTGTACAGAAGTGAACGGGCATTGTATTTTTATGCTTTTGACGAACGTGGATTTAAATGGGTTGACTACTCGGATCACCAGAACAGTGTCATGGTATATCAGCGTAAATCAGATGTAAAAGAGGATGATCTGTTGGTTGTTTGTAATTTCACACCCGAAGTAAGATCAAACTACCGCGTAGGCGTGCCTTATCGTGGAGAGTGGAAAGAGCTATTCAATTCTGATGAATCAAAGTATGGTGGCAGTGGTCTCTTAAATCAGGGCATGCTTTTTACTTCTCCCGTAAAGTATCACAATTTTGATTATTCAGTTTCCATCAACTTGCCACCTCTTGGTATTACCGTACTTAAGCTGGAAAGAGAATTGGCAGAGTTTGACTTAGGAACTTGATGAATTGGTCTAACCATCGAATCGATTGTAATCACCTTAATTTTTATTTTAACTGTATAGTTGTCTCGGATGAATAAGTTTGTTTGTATACATGGTCATTTTTATCAGCCGCCAAGAGAAAATGCATGGCTGGAAGTAATTGAGGTTCAGGATTCGGCACATCCCTATCATGATTGGAATGAACGCATATCTGCTGAATGTTATGCACCCAATGCTGCATCCCGAATTTTGGAAAACGGAGTGATAAAGAATATTGTCAACAACTATTCACGCATCAGTTTCAATTTTGGTCCCACACTGCTATCGTGGTTGGAAGAGTACGATAGAGAAACTTACGGGGCTATTCTGGAAGCGGATAAGGAGAGTGCAAAAACATTTGGAGGCCATGGCAGCGCCATGGCTCAGGTATATAATCACATGATCATGCCTTTGGCAAACCGCAGTGATAAGGAAACACAAATCATTTGGGGCATCCGCGATTTTGAATACAGATTCAACCGTAAACCGGAAGGTATGTGGTTGGCTGAAACTGCAGTTGATATAGAGACATTGGAGCTGCTGGCGGAGCATGACATCAAGTTTACTGTCTTGGCGCCAAGTCAAGCGAAGGCATTCAGAAAAATAGGCGAAGAAAAATGGCACGACACCGCTAATAATGGCATTGATACCCGGCAACATTATGTTGCGAAACTACCTTCAGGGAATTCTATCATTTTATTTTTCTATGATGGAGAAATTGCACAAGGGGTTGCCTTCAATGGACTGCTCAACGATGGACAGAAGTTTGCGCAAACACTGATTGGCTCTTTTAATAACAACAATCAATCTCCACAGATCCTGAATATTGCAACCGATGGCGAGACCTACGGTCATCACCATAAGCATGGTGACATGGCACTTGCTTTCTGCTTGGATTTTATTGACATACTGGAAGGTGTCCGAATCACCAACTACGCTCAATATATTTCGCTTCATGAGCCGGAATTTGAAGTTCAGATTCACGAAAGCAGTTCATGGAGTTGTGTTCACGGTATTGAACGCTGGAGCGACAACTGCGGGTGTAATTCCGGAGGGAGACCACAATGGAATCAACTATGGCGTAAGCCGCTGCGAGAAGCACTGGATTGGCTAAGGAATGAATGTTCGGCCGCTTACGAAATGGTGGCAACAGAAGTTTTAAAAGACCCTCAGAAAGCCAGAAATGAATACGTCAGTGTCATTCTAAATCGTAATGATGAAAGTGTAAAAAAGTTTTTAAAGGATCATTGTCTTAAACTGGTGAATAAAAGCAAGGTGCTGCGCATGATGGAGATACAGCGGAATGCCATGCTGATGTACACCAGTTGCGGATGGTTTTTCGATGAAGTTTCGGGCATCGAAACGGTGCAAATACTGCAATATGCTTGTCGGGCAATTCAATTGCATTTTCAGACTTCAGGCGTGAATCTGGAGGAAGAATTTACGCAACGCCTGGAACAGGTACCCAGCAACATTCCCTCATTGGAAAATGCAAAGAACGTTTACATCCGATACGTACTTCCATCTAAAACAAACCTGCAACGGGTGGGTATGCATTATGCAGTTGCTTCCTTATTTGAAGAAGATCCGGAAAACTTTCCCATTTTTAATTACACCACCTCGAATGACTTGTTTATTCGAAAAGAAGCCGGTGAACAAAGACTGGTATTGGGGATTACCAAAGTGAAATCAAATGTAACACGATCAGAAAAACGATTTTCATTTGCCGCTGTTTATATGGGAAAACACAACATCATCGGAAATATTTCACTGGATTTGGAAAATGATCGCTTCACGGAAATGCATGACACGATTTTGAAAGCGTTTGATGATGGAAGATTGGGTGATGTGATTGGTGTAATGCAGACTTACTTCGGTCCTGAGAAGTATACGCTGTGGCAATTGTTTAAAGACGAAAAACGGAAAGTACTTGATATGATCACTAATCAAAGTATGAATGAACTAGAAACGTCATTGCGCAGGGTTTATAACCGGGATTACCCTTTAGTCAATGCACTTTCAAATAATGATATTCCTATTCCAAGGGCTTATACAACCACGTTTGAATATATTCTAAACGCAGATTTAGTTAATTGCTTTCAATCCGAGAAAATAAATGTGAAAGATGTGGATCGCATTATCAGTGAATTGGTCAAATGGAACCTCACCATTGAAGATCCGGGTAAAGTCTCAAGAATGGCAGGTGAAAGTATTTACAAGGAGCTGAGAAGAATCAGTGCTGAACGAGGCAGCACCAAACGACTGGTAAGAATCAACAGGTTGTTTCCATTATTGCGACAATTCAGACTTGATCCAAATCTCTACAGGAGTCAAAATCTATACTTTGAAATATCAAAGCAGAATAAAGTTGACTCAGCCGATAAGCTTGAATGGAGAAGGGAGTTTAAGCTGCTGGGAGAAAACCTGGGTGTGAAGGTTAAGTAG
>CAYTBO010000068.1:0-17721 GCA_964436055.1 uncultured Ohtaekwangia sp. | reverse complement strand
TTGATGGTGGTGGTTTTGCCTGCTCCGTTTGCACCGAGCAGGCAAAATATTTCACCGGGTTTCACGTCAAAAGTAACTTCATTCAAGGCCGCTTTGCCATTGTAATGTTTCGTTAGCTTTTCTGCGTGCAACATGATCAATTGATATTAATTGTAAAGGTCACATCAATATCACTCTCACCCGTCTCCGAGTCAGACGTATCACTCTTAAGATCAGGCTGGTGTTTGAGTATCACGCGGAACGTTCCAGAAGCTGCCGTGCCTGTTGTCCATGTGGTGGAAAGTCCCAACGGGCGGCCATCATCATCCTCATCGTTGTAGTTGACAGGATCGTTTCTGTTTCCAGCGCCGATATTTCCGTCACCGGTGGGATCTGAAAACACACTGTTGGTCCATCCAAAGAAAAACATGTGTTCATCAGCTTCCTCTTCTACCTCCTCGCTGATGTTATGTTCTTCATCCGAGGGGTCGACCAACTCATTAATTAACTCTATGGCCAACGAATAGGTAGTACCTGCAGTCAGGTTGATGGGGCCGTCCACTTCGATATCCTGCACCCCTTCACCATCCGGATCAGTCGCTGTAGCAGTCACTGCGGTGCCCCCTCCGGCAGGTGTAAAGATCAACGTAGCCTTAGTTATCAACTCAGGCACATTTTCTTTCTCCGGATCATCATCATCACAGGATGCCAGCATCAATAAACTGGCTAATGCAACCATCATTGTTAACAACTTCATCCAACTTAATTTCATTTCAACTTTTCTCATTTTCATTTTCATTTTAGGGTTTATTTAAAAAATTAACTTAATCGATAGTACTATGTTCCTTCCCAAATCATCGGCATAGTAACGAAACCGGTTCGTGTACTCGCGATAGGAAGTATTGAAAAGGTTTTCGGCCGAAAGTCTGAAGTCATACCTCAATTTTTCCCGGTTCAATGAAAAGCCTGTGCTCACATTGACCAGCGCATACGCTTTTGGGGCCTCGGCAAAATCAAAATTGGCGGTATTGTTTTCAAACAGATCAATCCCTTGCATGCCAGCTTCCGTGATCTGACGGGGTGTAATTACTCTTGGCGCCCTGCCTTGAAAGGCAACGTATTTCAATTTGGCCTCCACAAAAAAAGTTTTTAGAGCATACCGGTCGGGTTCTTCAAATCGAAACGCTACTTCATACTTATTGGAGGGAATAAATACCAGCAAATCGTTATTGCGTTCATCCGAAGCCCTGATCAGGGAAACCTTAGGATTAACCTGCCATTGACGATGCAGACGCCACGCTACCGAGATATCCATCCCCAGAAACAGGGCATCAGTTTGTGTGTAGCGGAAGAAAGGGAAGGTTCCCCGTATATTCTGAGTAATGCCGCCCGGTTTTAAATAAATGTAATTGAAAACATAATTGGCGTACCCGCTCATATCCAGTTGCAGGCGGTCATTCGAAAAACGGTAACCTGTAACACCCTTTACCGCCCGCTCTATTTTGAAAGACACGTCTTCAATGCGCCTTACCACGTTGGTGGTGTCATTCAACAGCAAACCGAATTCAATGGCTGCCGCACTTTGGTGAGTACCCACGCTATACAATTCTGCCACATGGGGTGGCCTCCAGGAACTACTCAGGTTAAAGGACAAGGTTTGTTTGCTATCCAGTTTATGACCGGCCCCAAGTGTAACACTTACATTTTGAAAACTGAGCTGATCTTCAAATCGACTGTTTTTAAAATCAAACCCTTTTACGGAATAGTAGCGGTAATCGTACCGTGCGCCAACATCATAAGCCCAGTTGTCGCGCACCAATTTGGCTACCCCAAAAAGTCCTCCCGAGAAATTGACATAATTAGGTATAAATGGAATTCGTTGGGTGCCAAAAATATTTTTGTTGTCCTGGTACATACCGGTAACACCCACATGAAATGTGTTGGCCTTTTGACTAAGAGATTCCCATTCCATTTCGACCGTGTGGGTGTTTAGTTTCAAGTCAATGCTGGGGATTCGGGATAAATCGCCTCTGCGTATATCAAATTCTTTCCTGTTGTTGTTTTGAAATCCATATTGCATTCGCCAGGCTCCTCTGGCCGTTCCTATATGTCCGTTTAGTTTTACCAAATTATGGCTTACCTCCTGCCTGGGTTCTTCTATGCGGTAACTGAATTCACCAGTAGATTGAGGGGGTTCGCGTTCCATAGCCGCTAACAGGTCGTTCAGGTTTGAAATGGAGGTGCCCTTCAAAATCCCTAATGATGTATTGAAGTGACTAAAAAATACTTCGAATCCATTATCTCCTTTGTGGTAGCCTGTGGCAGCGGAGAAATTCAACTCTTTTACGCCGGTGTTGGTCAATGAGTAATCGGGTGCATGAAAGTCACCGGTTCGCCTGCCCGTACCTTGCAAACGCCAGCCCCAACCTGCATGCTTTTTTATACCCCCTTCCAGCATGCCCGAGACCGTTCCCGCCCGCCCGTTACTTTGGGCGATCATATCCAACGTCCCTCCAAGCCCTGCGTTTTCGGGAAGCGGTGCTGGGTTGACAACGATGACACCCCCCAATGCATCGGTGCCGTATTTTATCGATGAGGCATCCTTTACTACTACGATATTGGAAGCAATGAAAGGATCTATTTCGGGGGCATGTTCCGCCCCCCACTGCTGCCCTTCCTGCCGGATGCCGTGGTTCAATATCAACACCCGTTGGCTGTGGACACCATGAATGATTGGCTTGAAAATCCCAGGGCCTGTCTGCATGCTGTTCACACCAGAAATTTCCTTTAAGGATTCTCCCAGGGTTTTACCGGCGGTTTCCGCCAGCTTCTTTCCGCTAAGCACCGAGTAGTTTTGTGCATTCTCCAAATGCGGGATTTCTTCCTGCACCACTACCTCCCTCAATGTTTCTACCGTAGGAATTAGGATAATCGTTTTTGTAATTCTTCCATTCAACACAATCTCAAATACCTGTTCCTTATAGCCGAGAAACTGCACGGTAACATGATAAAGCCCCGGACATAATTCACGCAGCTGAAAAGCACCTTCTGTGTTTGTCACCATCCCCTTTCCGGATGGATCAAGCACAATGGCCGCGCCAATCAACGGTTCGCCATTTTCATCCAGGATACGACCGGAGAATTGCGAATTGCATTGATTTTGTGCCACACCGGAAATGTATGCTAATATCATCACAATGGACAATGTGATTAATTTTTTCACTACTGAATTTTCGAAATTGATTACAGACTGCTCCCATCTTTTGACAAATTATGATGGGTAAAAACCTGGCGGGTGTCAGGCAAATTAAGCAGCAGGCGGTGCTCTGGATGGAATGAGCGTGGATAGAAACTCTTCCGATGATTCATTGGTTACTCCTGCAAGAGAACCGGGGTTGACAGAAAATTCTGATTGAGATTTATTGACAAATAGTTGAAATGACTGTAAGGTCAATTGACAAAGCGGACATTTCTTCAACTCAACCACATGGGCATTGTGGTCGCAGCTTTCCTTTGCTTTGTTGTGATAGACGCTTTGATGGCAGCCATTGGATTCATTGATGGCCGAGTGTAACGCTACTTCATCTGCATGAAAAAAAGAATGAAAGGATTGAATTTCAACGTTTCCTAACAGATAAAGTGCGGCCAGGAAAAGTACCGCCAAGGTCACTCCTCTACTGTTTCTTGGGCCACCACTTTTCTTAATTCCTTTCATCCTTATCAGAAATGCATTCTATATCAAATACAAAAATAGGCATTGAAAGGTCTATTTGCAACATGATTGCAAATGGGTTGTATAAGATTCGATAAGTGGTTGTAATCATAGTAATGAAGTCACAAATTTGAGGATGACAGGTTCATGGCTGGTCTTAAATTAATATAAAAGTGAACATCAGACTCTCGGGGCAACCAGTAGACTCACAGACACGGTGCGTTCATTACCATTCAAAGGAGGATGTAATTGCCATAAAATTCAAATGCTGCCAAACGTATTACCCGTGCTACCAATGTCATGAAGAAGCGGCCGATCATCCATCAGTAACGTGGAGACGCGAGGAATTTGATGAACTTGCTGTTTTTTGTGGTGTGTGCAGCAATGAAATTTCAATCAATGCCTATTTGAAATCCAACAACACCTGCCCTCTATGCAACGTCTCCTTTAATCCCAATTGCTCAAAACATTACCCGTTATACTTTTCTGAAAAATGAAGTTATGATTCATTCGCCTGTACAGTTGACTTTGCTTTTACGAATACCAACCTGATTAATAACAACCATGGCAATCCGTGAAATAGCGTATCAAACCAATCCATCGGTATCATTCCTGCCGCACCACCTGTTATCCATTTTAATTTGCTCCAGATATGCGGTTCGGGGAAGAATGGAGCCAAACCAAGCGTTAAACAAAAAAGAACAACAAACTTCCAATCATTATATAATTTCATCTGTTAATAATTTTTTATTTTAGGTCAGATGCCTGCCTGTCGGCAGACAGGGAATATCCATGCCTTATTATCATCCCTGTGGGTGCACGAAGTGCATGGATATTTCACGATTTATTCTTTAAAAAAGGATAGGTGATCTGACTAACAAATCGTTTGGGAAAATTTTCGTCTTTGGGAAAACCCAATTCAATATCACGGCCATCAGCCGGCATATACACCGTGCCAAACAAATAATCCCAGATACTCAGGCTTATACCAAAGTTTACACCCAGGCTTCCATCCGGGAGATGCCGGGCATGGTGCCAAATATGCATGGCCGGGTTATTTAAAAAATACTTAAGTGGTCCGTAGGTAATGTAAACATTAGCATGATTCAAGTGACCGATGGCAACTGTGAAAATGTGCACCAAAAAGAAATCATCGATGCCAAAACCAATCATCGCCAGTGGAATATATTGAATCGATTTGTAGATGATGGTCTCCATCCAATGAAACCGCAGGTGTGCCGCAAAGCCCATCTCTTTTACAGAATGATGAACCTTATGAAACTCCCATAAGGCCGGTACTTTATGCAACATGCGATGCACATTCCATTGAATAAAATCGGCCAAAACAAAAATGACCAACAATTGTGTCCACGCCGGCCAGGTAGCAACATTCAAGGCAACCAGGTTTGTAATTCCAAACAAGCTCAGAAAATCGTTGAAGGCTTTTACGGCTATGTTGGAAAGTGCATTATATGCAATCAAAGAGAACAGAAAAAAATTGAAGAACATATAAAATCCATCCAGCCAGAAATCTTTGCGTATAATAGATTGCCCCTTGCGCCAGGGCAAAATGATTTCTAATAGCCATACTGCAAGTGATAAACCAAGGAGCCAATAGAAATAATTGTGCCAGCTGGGATAGAGAATTTCACCCTTGAGATAACTCCAGTAGCCGGTAAAAGACCCTATGAATAATTCGTAATATTGCTGCACCTTTTTTATTTAATTGACATGATTCAATTAGTTTCAGGCACAAAAATCGTGATTACAATAATTATAAACTGTGATTTTTGTCACACGGCTGAAATCAAAAGCTAAATCTATTTAAAAGGGCTCAATGGATACTATTTTTGATCGTCAGTAAAGTGTTTTCGACTCTTCTCCATACCAAATTTCTCAGCATTGAACGAATGGGTACCTCCTTTTGGGATGGAGAGCGATTTCCATAAATCTCCTTTAATCTGTTTGCCAAGAAACATAATCTGTCCTACGTGCGAGGCATAATGTGCCAACTGCCGGTGTACAACCTCGACTACTGTCTGACCTTCATTTCTGATATATACGATTCTTGTCAGATCTTCTTCCTGCAGTTCTGTAAGCGCTCCAAACAAACATTGCCAACCTTTTTCCCAGGCTTCAAGCATCTGGTTTTTATCAGCATAGCCAACCTCAAATTCTGCATCCCGATCCCGCCAGGGTTTTTCCCCATCGCTGTTTAAGAAGTCCGTCCAGCGTGACAGCATATTGCCGGACAGATGGTGAACAATGAGAGCAACGCTATTGCTGGCTTCATTGGGGCGCCACTGGATGTCCATATCAGATAGTTGACTGAAAGTTTTTTCTCCCAGGCTTTTGTAGTAACCAAATAACTTGATGGTGCTCTCTAAAAAATTACTGTTAACCCTTGAACTCATCAGGCAGTCTTCAAAACCTCGTCATATTCTTTCTTAAGCTCCCTGGCCTGCATCTTATTCCTGGAATATTTGATATGTTTGGGAACGCCCTTCAAATCCCAGATCAATCCAACCCAGGAAAGCATTTTTAGAATGTACCAGGTGATGTCAATCTCCCACCAAAAAAATCCCTGGCGGGAAGCCACTTCATAGTAGTGATGATTGTTGTGCCAGCCTTCACCCAGTGTAAGCAACGCAAGCCACAAACTGTTTTTGGATTCATCTCCTGTTTCATATCGCTGGTTGCCGAATTTGTGCATAATAGAGTTAATGGAGAATGTGCCGTGATAAAGAACAACTGTACTTAAGAAAAAACCAATAAGTAAAGTTGAAAACCCGGCAGTAGTAAACATGGCCATCAAACTACCACCATTAACAATACCCCCAAGGGCTGTCACGATCACGGCCAGTGTTACAGGCGGCACCAGATAATGCTTATTCAGCCACACCAGCTCCGGATATTTGGCGTAGTCACCGATTACTTTATAATCAGTTTCTTTAAAGTCTGGGCCAACAATCCAGCCCACATGCGAATACCAGAATCCATAAATCTTCATAGAGTGCGGATCGGCAGGGGTATCGCTGTGGCGGTGATGATGGCGGTGATGTGCGGCCCACCACAATGCCCCCTTTTGAGCGGACGTTTGTGCCATAAATGCAATCACAAATTGAAACCAGCGTGATGTGTTGTAAGACTTGTGAGCAAAATAGCGATGATACCCGCCTGTGATCCAAAACATGCGAAACACATACAGAAAAATGCAAACCATCCAGTCAAACAAAGTGGCTCCTGTCCACAGCGCTCCCAAAGGCAGTAAATGAATAATCAGAAATGCAATTTCCTGTTTCAGAATTGGCTTTCTACGTACTTCCGGTGTGACAGTGGCTTCCATTATTGATACAACAAAAATGAACTGAAATAATTCTAAGTCACAAAGTTATGGTCATTTGCGGGTGTATACCAACCGTCACAATGTTTATTTGCAAAACAGTGAAATTATGAAGGGATAAAAGGTAGCTACGTAACGTTTGTTCTGTTCATGCATAGTTTGGTGTTACACGAATCCTTTTGGAAGGGCATCGGCTGAGTAATACAGATAAGATAAAAGCTGCTTATTGGACCCTGATGTTTTTCAAAAACCAAATGCCAACAGATAACCGTGCCAGTGGTTGAAAGGTAAATGAAAAAATTTCAATGGGCTTATTCAGCCAATCAAAACCCAAAAAGAAATTGGCAAACACCATGAGATTAATAATACCCCAAAATAAAAAAATCCATCCAACCCATTTTCTTTTTAAAAATGCAACTCCATAAAAAATACACCCCATGCTGAACGCTACAATAAAAATCAAAAACAAAGTTGTTCCGATCAAGGGCCATGTCATTTCTAAAAAATATCGGATAGTATCGCGTGTAACATCAGCACTCATTTCCGCATAGGATTGTCTTAAACCGTTTACTACTAAATTGGCAACGGTCATTCTGGTGATCTCAGCAATCCCAAATACGGTAAAACAAACAAAGCCAAGACCAATCCATCCGGGGTTATTCTTAAACTCCGGTAACCCGAGACCCATCATGGAAACAATTACCAGAACACAATGAAAGATTATTGTACCGTTTCGAAGTATGTACCCCTTGTTAAGATATAATTGAACGGAATCTTCAAAAGTCGGAGCTGGGAAACTGACCAAATGTGCAACCAGCGTGGTGAAAGCGGTAACAATCATCGACCAGGCCGCAACTTTAAGAAAGATTGTGTGAGATGAATCAGGCACCATATTTTTTTGTGCGAAAATCTCTCTTAGATCACAATAACGCCTATTGATTTCTAAATCAGGAGAAAATTTATGCGTTAGCCCAATGTGATCACCACAATTGCGCTACGCGCTAAAATTTATTAACTTTATTCCATGACAATCGAACAAAAGAAAATAGCTCTAATCAACTGGATTACTAACCTCAACGAGGAATCGGTGATAAATAAAATAGAGACTTTTCGAAGTGAAACTTTGGACGAGCTACCTAAGGAGATTTTAACGCTTCTGGAAATGTCCAATTCAACCAAAGAAAGCGATTGCATTGAACACACAGGTTCTATGAATGTGCTGGGTAGAAAATGACGAAGATTATTTGGACACCCTTGGCCAGGATGTCACTCCAACAAACCGTAGATTTCTTAACTGAAATATGGAATGGTCAAGTAGCCGATGAATTTCTAAGGCAGTTGGACTATCGAATAGCTCAAATCCAAAGGAACCCAGGACTTGGTCCAACATTTTTGGGTAGTGAATTTCGTCAATTGCTTATTCACAAATCAACATCACTTTTTTATCGGTGCTCTCATGAACATATTAAACTCCTCCTTATTTGGGATAACAGACAAGACCCATCAGCGCTTTATAAAAAATTGACTGAAGCCAACACAAAGTAAAAATAATCAGTGTGGTGAAATTTATGCGTTAGCCCAGTGTGATCACCAGATCATCAGCTCCCGCCATCGTACCCTCTTTCAGATGAATTGTCTTAATCTCGGCGGAGTCGTTGGCTCCAATGGTGGTTTCCATTTTCATGGCCTCAATGACAAAAAGAGGTGTATTTCTTTTCACTTTTTGTCCCTTCTTGACAAGAATTTTAGAAATCAATCCCTGAAGCGGTGCAACAACGTGTTTCGGGTTTCCGGGTTCTCCTTTAGCATTTTCAATTTTCTCAATTTTTAATGATCTATCCTGAACATCAATGTTCCGGGTTTGGCCATTCACCTGAAAAAATATTGTACGGATACCTGAATCATTGGGTGGCCCTACCGATAATAATTTTACAATGATACTTTTACCCTCAGCGATATCGATGATGGTCTCTTCGTTGAGGTCCATTCCAAAGAAAAAGTTGCGGGTGGGTATTCTCGACACATCCCCAAACTCAAGATGTTTTTTCCAGGTCGCTTCATACACTTTGGGATAAAGTTTCCATGAGAGGAAATCAGTAAACAACAATGGACGATCAAACCCGGGTTGGAATTTCCTTTTGAATTCCTCAAATTCATTGTCAAAGTCTACAGGCTTGAGGTGTGCATTGGGCCGGTCAGTAAAAGGTTTTCTTTCTTTCAATACAATTTTTTGAAGCTTCCTGGGAAATCCTCCAGGAGGCTGGCCCAATTCGCCCAGAAAGAATGACTGAACTGACTCCGGAAATGAAATGGTGTCACCTTTCTGCAGGATGTCCTCCTTCGTCAATCCATTCGACACCATGTAGAGTGCAAGATCGCCCACTACCTTTGAACTGGGCGTGACTTTTACAATATCTCCAAATAGCTCATTGACTTCTGTATAACGTAGTTTTATCAATTCAAACTTGTCCAATAAACCCAGCGCTCTGGCTTGGGGTTGCAAATTGGAATATTGGCCTCCAGGTATCTCATGCTTAAACACTTCGGCTGTACCGGTTTTTAACCCCGACTCGAACGGATAATAATATTCCCGAACGACTTCCCAATAATTTGAAAAACTATTCAGCGAGTCCATGTCAAATTTCTGTTCCCGTTTGTGTCCGCGCATCATCTCCACGATAGAATTAAAATTGGGTTGTGAAGTAAGACCTGACAATCCCCCCAATGCCACATCCACCACATCTACCCCAGCTTCAATTGCTTTGAGGTACGTTGCACTTTGCAACCCGGAAGTATCATGTGTGTGAAGATGAACCGGAATCTTCACTTCCTCACGCAGCGCCTTTACCAATTCAAAGGCTCCATAAGGTTTTAGCAAGCCAGCCATATCTTTAATCGCCAGTATGTGTGCACCGGAGTCTTCGATTTGCCTGGCCATTTTCACATAGTACTCCAGTGAGAATTTGGTACGCTTTGGATCCATGATGTCTCCGGTATAACAAATGGAAACTTCGGCCAATCCTTTTGTTTTCTTTCTTACAAACCGAATGCACGGCTCCATATTCTTAAGCCAGTTGAGCGAATCGAATATTCTAAATACATCCACTCCCTCCTCCCATGATTTTTCAACAAACGATTCAATAAGGTTATCCGGATAAGCTGTGTAGCCAACTCCATTGGATCCGCGAATAAGCATTTGCAGAAGTATGTTAGGCACGGCAGCGCGCAGCTCCCGCAATCGCCTCCATGGGTTCTCGTATAAAAACCTAAGGCACACATCGAATGTAGCCCCACCCCACACTTCCATACTGAAAGTTTGGGGATGCTTTCTTGCAAAACTGGCCGCTACCTGCACCATATCGATGGTTCGCATGCGGGTAGCCAGCAGGGATTGGTGCGCATCTCGTAGCGTAGTATCCGTGTAATGAATCTTCTTCTCCTTCCTGAGCCATTCACTAAAACTTTCAGGGCCTAATTCAGTCAGTTTGTCCTTTGTCCCTTTCGGGTAAGGTGCATAAGGATCATAATCAGGAATTACAGCCGTACGAAATTGTTTTTTCTTATCAATTATTTTTACATCAGGATTGCCGTTCACGGTTACATCAGCAAGAAACGTTACTGCTTTAGTAGCCCGATCCTGCCGTTGATTAAAGTTGAACAACTCTTTGTGTTTCTGAATAAAGTTGACAGTAGCTTTTCCTGATCGAAATTCCGGATGCCGGATGATGTTTTCTAAGAAAGGAACATTGGTTTTCACCCCTCTTGTCCTGAATTCGCGCAAAGCACGATGCATCCTTCGGCTTGCCCCATCCAGCGTGCGTGAATGTGCCGATACTTTCACCAACATAGAGTCAAAGAAAGGGCTGATCTTGACACCTTGATATAAACTGCCTGCGTCTAGTCGTATGCCAAATCCACCCGCACTGCGATAGGTAATGATCGTTCCATAGTCGGGCCGGAAATCATTTTCAGGGTCTTCTGTTGTGATCCGGCATTGTAAAGCATATCCGTCTGTCCTCAATGATGCCTGTGAAGCAATTTTTATTTGTTCATCTGACAGTTTGTATCCTCCGGCAATAAATATTTGGGCTTTGATCAAATCGATGCCCGTCACCATTTCCGTTACGGTGTGCTCAACCTGAATGCGTGGATTTACTTCAATGAAATAGATTTCATTTTTTTTATCGATAAGAAACTCTACCGTTCCAACATTATCATATTTTACCGCTTTGGTAATGCGCAGTGCATAATCGTATAATTTATTTCTCACTTCTTGTGGCAGCCCAAAAGAAGGTGCTACCTCCACCACTTTTTGAAATCTTCGCTGCACGGAGCAGTCGCGCTCGAAAAGATGAACAGAGTTTCCATGCTTATCCGATACGATCTGTATTTCAATGTGTTTGGGTTCTTCTACAAATTTTTCTAAAAACACCGTTCCATCGCCAAAAGCATTGGCAGCCTCGCGGGTAGCTTCATTATAAGCATTTTCCAACTCATCGAATGACCTTACCACACGCATACCTCTTCCTCCTCCACCCGATGCAGCCTTAAGCATTAGCGGCAAGCCAATTCTTTTACCTTCCTTCAGTGCAATTTTACTGTCTTTGAGGGAAGCTTTATTACTTTCTATCAATGGCAATCCACATTCAGCTGCAATTTTCTTTGCGGATATTTTATCCCCCAGCATAGCCATTGATTTTGGGTTTGGGCCAACCCAAATAATTCCGTTTTCTTCACATTTCTTTGCAAACGTGGGATTTTCCGATAGAAAACCATATCCCGGATGGATCGCATCTACATTTTTATTTTTTGCGATCCGAATTATTTCATCAATATCCAAATAAGGCTTCAGGGGATCTCCTTCTTTTCCAATTTGATAGCTTTCATCCGCTTTGTAGCGGTGTAGTGAATAGCGATCCTCGTGGGTGTAAACGGCAACGGTCCGTAATCCTATTTCAACACTGGCGCGGAATACACGAATAGCTATCTCACCCCGGTTGGCTACTAATATCTTTTTGATCTTCATGATCATAAGATAAGAAAACGGTCGCGATTAAAATAGAAACTGAAAGGACAAGTGTGGAAAATCGTTTTTGGAAGCAGTATCAACTATGAATTTTATTCACTTCTTCTTCAACATGGTGAGTATTTCATTCAATTTCAATAATGCTTCAACCGGACTGATAGTGTTAATGTCAATTTTGCCAAGCATCTCTTCCACTTGTTTCAAAGTTGGGTCAATTTCAAAAAGCCCCATTTGCACCGTAGGCTTTGGCAACTCTTCCATCTTCTTTTTGGACTGATTCTTATGCTTATCCTTTTCAAGAAATTGTAGGATCTCATTCGCACGGATCACAATCCGGTTGGGCATACCCGCCAATTGGGCTACGTGTATCCCAAAACTATGTTCACTTCCTCCTTCCTTCAGTTTGCGCATGAAGATGATTTTGCTTCCGGTTTCTTTCACTGACACGTTGAAATTTTTCACACGCACCAGATCTTCAGCCAACTGATTCAATTCATGGTAATGTGTGGCAAACAAGGTTTTAGGTTTGAACTCCTTGTGATTGTGCAGGTACTCCACAATTGCCCACGCGATAGAAACACCATCATAGGTACTGGTACCCCTTCCAATTTCGTCCATCAGAATAAGGCTTCGGTTGCTTAAGTTATTTAGAATGCTGGCAGTCTCCGTCATCTCTACCATAAAGGTTGACTCGCCTCTGGAGAGGTTATCAGATGCACCTACTCTTGTAAATATTTTATCCACCACTCCAATCTCAGCTTTTTCGGCAGGTACAAAACTGCCAATCTGAGTCATCAAAACAATTAAAGCTGTCTGGCGAAGCAGAGCGGATTTTCCCGCCATATTAGGACCGGTAATTACGAGTATTTGTTGCGTTTCATTGTCCAGGTAAATATCATTGGGTACATAATTTTCACCAATGGGTAACTGCTTTTCAATAACAGGATGTCTGCCATTAGTAATGTTGATAATCTTTGTTTCATTAATTTCCGGTTTTGCGTATCGGTTTGCTTTCGCCACAAGGGCAAATGACAAGAGACAATCCAACACGGCAATTATTCTCGCATTTTGCTGAATTTGTGTGATGAAATCCGCAGCATTCAACACCAGGTCGTGGAAAATTTTTTGTTCTATTACGGTGAGTTTCTCCTCCGCATTTAAAATTTTTTCTTCATAGGTTTTTAATTCCTCCGTAATGTAGCGTTCTGCATTTACGAGGGTTTGCTTTCTTATCCATTCCCCTGGCACTTTGGCTTTGTGTACATTACTGACCTCCAGATAGTATCCGAAAACCTTGTTATAAGAAATTTTTAATGAAGAAATTCCCGTCTTTTCTACTTCTCTTTTCTGAATTTGTAATAAGTAATCTTTCCCTGAAAAAGCAATACGCCTGAGTTCATCCAACTCATCATTTACACCTTCCTTTACTATTCCTCCCTGGTGCACCAGCATAGGCGCATCATCTTTTAATTCCTTTTCAATTTTTTCCAACAAAAAATCGCATCGCTCCAGTTGATCGCCCAACTTTTTTAAAGCAGGTGTAGATGCCATTCCCAAGAGTTCTTTTACGGGAAGTATCGCGTACAATGACCTTTTTAGTTGAATCATTTCCCTGGGATTAATCCTCCCCACCGCTACCTTTGAAATCAATCGCTCCAGATCAGCAATATGTTGCAGTTGTTCCGCAATCTTTTCTGTCAGCGTATCATTGGCATGTAATGTCTCCACCACATTCAATCTTTCTTCTATGGCCGATTTTTCTTTGAGGGGAAGAATCATCCACTTTCTAAGCTGACGCGACCCCATAGGTGTGATCGACTTGTCCAGAATTTGAATAAGCGGAACCCCTCCATCTTGTTGTGCGCTTACTATTTCAAGATTGCGAATGGTGAATTTATCTAACCATACGTATTTGTCTTCATCTATTCTGGAGATAGACGCTATGTGGTGCGTGTCTTTATGTTCAGTAGCTTCCAGATAATATAAAATAGCCCCAGCGGCCACAACGGATTCTGGCATGGCGTCTATACCAAATCCCTTCAGGTTTGCTGTTTTAAACTGGGTGATTAATTTATCGTAAGCATAGTCAAAGGCAAACACCCATTCATCGAGCGCAAAAGTGGCGTACTCTTCTCCAAATTGATTTTCAAAATTGTCGCGATTGGGTTTACTGAAAATGATTTCGGCTGGCGCAAAACTTTGAATGAGTTTAAATATGTAGGCTTCACTTCCTTCTGCAGCATAAAATTCTCCTGTACTGATGTCGAGAAAAGATACACCTAATAAATTTTTACCAACATGGATGGAAGCCAGGAAATTATTCTGTTTTCGCTCCAGCACATTGTCATTGAATGAAACCCCTGGTGTGACTAACTCCGTAACACCACGTTTTACAATGCCTTTTACAAATCTTGGATCTTCGAGTTGATCGCAAATAGCTACCCGATGGCCGGCTCGTACCAGCTTTGGCAGGTAGGAATCAAGCGCATGATGCGGGAATCCAGCCAACTCAATTTCTGATGCTGACCCATTTCCTCTTTTGGTGAGTACAATGTCAAGTACTTTACTGGCTTTGATGGCATCTTCGCCAAACGTTTCATAAAAGTCTCCAACCCTGAAAAGTAACAATGCACCAGGATATTTCACCTTGATGGCATTGTATTGTTTCATGAGTGGAGTTTCGGATGCGCTGGCTGCCATGAAGGGCAAAGATAAAATCCGCCAGCAAGATGCAAGGGGAGAGTCTTAATTATCTTTTACTTTCTGTGCTACGATGAGCCACATTTTATCTCCTTTGATTTTTTCGCGGTCGATATAGGGATCTTGCTTCAGTATGATTGCATATCCGGCTTTTTGCAAATCCTCCAGCGCATAATTCATCCCAAGTTCATGTTTTCTTTCCTGTTCCGTTCGTGATGATTTTCTTCTCGCTGTCGCAATCGGCTCACAAATTATCAACCTTCCCCCGGTTTTAAGTGAATTTTTGACATGCCCGAGAATATCATCGTGGTCATCCATTTCATGATAGGAATCGATAATCAAGGCGGCATCCAGTGCGTTTAACGGAAGTCTTGGATTGTCATAATCCCCTTTTACTATTATCACATTGCTAATATTTTTCTCATTCAAACCATTTTTTAGCTTATCCAGTTTGAATTGCTCCACATCCACAGCGTACACTCTGCCAGCGGCACCCACTACTTTTGATAATTTCATCGTCATATAACCTTCGTGACACCCGATGTCTGCCACTTTGCTTCCAACTTTCAGGTTTAGCTTTGCGATGATGTCTTCTGGCCGCTGCCATTGATCTCTTTCCTTCCAGGCGCTTTCGGTATAGATGTTCTTCCATGCATCTTGTGCGAAAACCAGTGTGTTGCATAGCATGAAAAAACTCAGCAGTAATTGCTTCATGCTTTACAAACGATCAAAATTGAATTCATGTTGCAAAAATTCCATAAGGTGATTGTAAGTTACCTTTTCTTCTAATTTTGCAAGGTGAGAAAGCTAAAACTACAGGAATTGGGGAGAATATCAGCAGATGCCTATAAAAGTGTCAAAAAAATCCCTGTGGCTATTTTATTAGATAACGTACGAAGTCTCCATAACGTAGGATCCGCTTTCAGAACAGCTGATGCATTCAGGATTGAAAAAATATTCCTTACAGGGATAACAGGGCAGCCGCCTCATCGGGAAATACAAAAAACAGCTTTGGGGGCGACAGAATCTGTTGATTGGGAATATGTAAAGCACGGAGCGGAATCTATTTTAAAACTCAAAAGTGCGGGTTATAAAATTGTGATTATAGAGCAGACTTCCGAAAGCACTCCACTTCAGGATTTCCACCATGAAGAGAATCAGAAATATTGCCTAGTATTTGGCAATGAAGTTGATGGCGTTGGTGAAGACATTATTCAACATGCAGATATGGCTTTGGAAATTCCTCAATCAGGCACCAAGCACTCGCTCAATATAGCTGTGTGTATTGGTATTGTTGTTTGGGAAATTGCACGAAAGCTTATCATGCGTTAGCTTCCGTGCAATTGTCAGCCACTTCTTATGGAGTTGTAAATTCAAATATGAACTGACCGGAAATACTTTTTTTCCTACCGCCCAACGCATCCGAATCATACTGAAAAGTCAAAATCAGTCTTTGTGATGTAGGCTGTGTTAAAGTCATCACCACCCCATCATCACGTATCAATCTGAAAGTATTGCCGACTTGTTCAAGTGCAAACATTGCCGACCCGTTCCAGATTGGGGGAACGGCATTTGTTACAATCACTTGTTTGGCCTGAGTAATAGTGATAACCAGATCAGGAAATGAAAACCCTACTTCTTTTCCATCAAGGCTGGCCGCATTCAGGTTCCATGTACCGGAAATTTGATTAAGGAAAATTGCTTCAGCTGACTCTTCTTCAACGCTTTCCTTTTTGCAAGCAAGCAGGGTCATTGTAAATAATATTAACAAAAGTATATTTAGTAAGGTTTTCATAATCAATTGATTTTGATGATTCGGTGCGCGGTAAATTTATTTGTGCGAACGTAATATACTCCTTCAGGCAACTCATATATTTCCAATAAATAATTATCCTCTCCAATTGGAATTAACGGCCTTATATTTATTGATCGCCCGGTGATATCCATAACTTGTACAGAGTTCAGGATGACTTTAGGAGAGTTAATTACATATCTCCCATTACCAGGATTAGGTGTAACTTTTGTCGAAACATTTATAATCTTCTCATTTATTTTGGTTATCAAAATTCCCACACCCGTGATGTTTTTGATACTTTCTCCATCGGTAGCGTTAGAAACTATCTCCATTGTACCATCATAAATTTTTGCTTCAGTCGGTTCAAAAGTGATGACTATTGTATTGCTGCTCCCCGCATTAATCTGCTCCGGAACATCTTTCCCCGTAAATCCGGGAGGAAGAATAAGAGATTGAAGTGTTAATGTTTCATTACCAGTATTGCTGATGGTAAGATTGCGTGTGGTTTTGTCATTTACAATTACCTCTCCAAATTCCAGGTTGCCAGTTAAAGATAATATCCTCGTGGATATCGGAGCATTGTTTACTGATAGAGTTTGTTTCACATTTTCAGCAGCAAGGTAATTGCTATTGCCAGACTGAGAAGCAGTAATTTCTGACATTCCCGCTCCCGTAATTGTCAAAGTATTCCCATCAATAATGGCTACGTCAGTATTTGCACTTACGAAGCTCACTGGAAGCCCTGAAGAAGCTGTTGCTAAAAGAATAAAATCCGAGTCACCAACCGACTTCTTGAGCAACGCAGGGAAGGTGATGGTTTGGCTGGCCTTGTTCACCGTAAGCACCTGGTTTACGGAAGCAGCCGGATTGAAAGTCGCATCACCCCCTTGCGAAGCTGTTATCGTGGTGGTGCCTGCACCCACAATGGTAATCATACTGCCTGAAATGGTGGCAACCGAAGTATTGTTGCTGCTGTAGCTTACTGTGAGGCCAGATGATGCTGTAGCTGTTAAATCAAAGTCAGCATCTCCAAAAGTTTTATCGGAAATCTGACTGAAGGTAATGGTTTGATCTTCTTTGCTGCTGTCAAACACATTAAATTCTTGCGTGGTTTCTGTGTAGGCATAGTGGTCATTTCCTGGCTGATAAGCTTTCACTTCAACGAT
>CAYTBO010000067.1:0-18461 GCA_964436055.1 uncultured Ohtaekwangia sp. | reverse complement strand
ATAAAAAGGGGTGGATTAACCTCCACCCTTTAATTTTTTAGTCGGACAAGAGTGAAAGTATAATTAAACTCTCAAGCTTTCAACCCCTTTAAAATGCGCTTGCCACGAGCTACAAATCCGGCGCTGCCATACGGCATCTGATCTTCAATGATGGTAATCACTTCATTCCTGATTTCAGGGTAGCCCTTGCATACGTTGGCCAGCACAGTCATGGCAAATACCTTGACGGCTATGGGTTCCTTTTTATTTTCCATAATGGAGAAACAAATAGTAATAGTTGATCCATGGAGCCGCTTTGGTATGTCAACAAATTGTAACAGTCGCAAGGTATTTCGTTTGACAGACTCACTGGTATCGGGCTTTTGCAAATTATGAATGACGGCTTTGAGGTGTGGCTTGATTAACTCAGGATGTGCCTCCACACAATAACTCAGAGGCCACGCAGCACGCTGTGTAATGCGATAGGGGCCATCAAGAAATGCTTTCATCAGTAGCTTAAACTTAGAAGCATCATTACCAATAAAATTCACAATTCGGTCTACAGTAGCTTTGTTGAAATCTGTTTGTAATGTTTTTAGCAGGTTCATAATCAATGAATTACTTAGTTAATGTTTACATAACTATCTGATAATTAGGTTTTTTAATGGCTGTAGCTTAATTTCATATTCAAGTTAACCGATGAGTCATATGCTAGTATTTTTCACCATCGCTTCCCTTACCATTTTTCAGTTGGGTCTTTGCTTTTTTTGCTTCCACCTGAAGCAATCCAGAGCTTAAGCGTTTCCACTGGACTGAAGCCACAAATATCCGCCATTTGGTTGTCAAAATTATTTTTGGCCAGCCTGTGTTTCCTTTTTGGTTGTACTAAATTGCCGGCCAATTAAAGGAAAAACGTGAATTATCTATCCGCAGAACAAGTTTCAAAGTCTTTTGACGACAGGTGGTTATTTCAAAACCTGACACTGGGTATTGCTGCGGGCGAAAAATTCGCATTGGTAGGTGAAAACGGTACTGGAAAATCTACTCTACTCAGAATACTGACAGGAGAATTGCAGCCTGATTCCGGGGTGGTTACCGTACGGCATGGGGTACGGTTGGGTTATCTCACACAACAGCCCGATGCAGCAGGGCACCTCACCGTCAGAGAGATTCTCTTTGATGAAAACAACCCCGTGGCAGCGGCTGTGATACTCTATGAGACGTGCCTGCAGCATACCGAAACTTCTGCTGAAGACATGCAACATGCATTGGAACAGATGGAAGAACTCAACGCCTGGGAGTTTGACAGCAAGGTAAGGGAAGTTACTTCCAAGTTGGGGATCCATGACTTTGATCAAAAATTTTCAACATTGTCTGGTGGCCAGCGCAAACGTGTTTTCATGGCACGTATGATTTTACAGGATCCGGGCTTGATCATTATGGATGAACCAACCAACCACCTGGACCTGGAAGCTATTGAGTGGTTGGAGAATTATCTTTCCGGTCAGCTGATCACTTTGATCATGGTAACTCATGACAGATATTTTCTGGATAATGTAGCTAATACCATACTGGAACTCGATCGCGGCAAACTATACACCTACAAAGGAAATTACGCTTACTTTTTGGAGAAGAAATCAGAACGTGAAGAAATCCTGAAAGCGGAAGTATCAAAGGCGCGAAACCTATTAAAAAAGGAACTGGAATGGATGAGACGCCAGCCCAAAGCCCGTGGTACGAAAGCAAAATACAGGATAGAAGCCTTTTATGATTTGAAGGAGAAGGCATCTCAAAATCTGAAAAAGGATAAACTGGAACTGGATATTCAGGAGACGCGGCAAGGTGGAAAGATCATTGAATTGCATCATGTCACTAAATCCTATGGCGATAAAAAGATGGTTTCCGATTTCTCTTACATTTTCAAGAAAAAGGATAGAATCGGTATCGTTGGAAACAACGGAGTTGGAAAATCTACTTTTTTGAATTTATTAACAGGGAGAAGCAAACCTGATTCGGGTGAGATTCTTCCCGGCCTCACGACTAAACTTGGTTATTTTACTCAGGAGGCAATTGAGCTAAATCCGAATCACAGGGTGATCGAAGAAGTACAGCAAATAGCAGAATTCATCACGCTGGCAGATGGTTCACAAATTTCAGCATCCTCTTTTCTAAGCTTGTTCCTATTTCCACCTGAAAAACAATACAATGAGGTGGCCAAACTAAGCGGAGGAGAAAAGAAAAGGTTGCAACTACTAAAAGTGCTCATCACCAACCCGAACTTTCTCGTGTTGGATGAACCTACTAATGATTTTGATATTGATACACTCAATGTGTTGGAAGATTTTCTGGACAAATTTACCGGATGCCTTGTATTGGTGTCACACGACAGGTATTTTATGGACAGACTGGTGAATCAGCTTTTCGTCTTTGAGGGGGATGGTGTAATCAGGACACTCAATGGAAACTACTCCGACTATAAAGAACTCAAAGAAGATCTAAGCAACAAGCCGCAACCTGCCCCAACTAAAGTCCGGGATGAAACGGGTAAGTCAGAGTCAAAAAAAAAGTTATCCTATGCTGAAAAAAAAGAGTATGATGAATTATTCGATGAGATAGAATCGCTGGAGGATGAGAAAAAAGAATTGATGGATAAACTGAGCTTGGGTGGTCTGGATAATGATGAGTTGATAAAATGCTCTATTCGAATAAAGGATCTTACCGATACCATTGATTCCAAAACCTTGCGCTGGCTCGAGTTGGAAGAACTGGCAGGGTGATACCACCAAATGCGGTAAATTTCAGTTGGATTACTTTTTGCTTCTATACGTATTGATCATCGATGATAGAAAAATTGGCTGTAAAGCCTAACTTTGAAAAAATCAACCTGCAAAAATATACCACATATGCAATTGATTGTTTATTTTCTGCTTTCATTCCTGGTTCAGGATAGTATTCCATTCAAACCTGATTCTGAGTTTGAGTTTACACTTAATTATGAGTTCAGAAACAAACCCGGCATAGACCGGTTTGAAGTTGATTGGTCGAATACACAAAAGTATTCGGGAGGTACGTTACCCTTCGCAACCGTTACGATAAAGCTTCTTACGCTTTCAGAAGATGAAGAACGAGCCAAAGTAATAACCAATTTGGGCAACCGGATCTATTCGAGGAAAGCGGACCTGGACACAGAGATTGTAGTAGATATGGGATTCACGGATGACCTCAAGGATCATGTAGGTGCATATCTGTATGATATTGTTTTCTTTTCTAAAAGAAATGATGTAAGCCGTATCAACCTGTACGTAGACGAAGAAGGAACATTTTTTATTAATGGCAACAAGCGGGGGAAGTTTTGATTTACGTTCGCCAAATGGTAATGACCATCATAACCACCGTCTTTTCTAATCCTTTTTAATTGCATTTCGTTAGATTCTAAATGCCTACTTTTATAACCATGCGATTTTTTATTCTTTTGGCGATTTTGGCTACCCCCAACCTGGAGGCGCAAATCGTCCATCAACCCAATGCTTCCGAGATCAAACTAAAACTCAAAAAACTGAATTTTTTGGGCTCGGTATTATACGTTGCTGCCCACCCCGATGATGAGAATACAAGAGTAATTGCTTACCTGGCTAATGAAAAACTGGCAACGACGGGATATTTGTCTATGACACGCGGTGATGGCGGACAAAATCTTATTGGGCCGGAGATGAGGGAACTGCTGGGCCTTATCAGAACGCAGGAACTACTGGCCGCAAGGCGGATTGACGGAGGTCATCAATTTTTTACCAGGGCTAATGATTTTGGATATTCAAAAAGTGCGGCTGAGACGTTGCGTATTTGGGATAAAGATGAAATTCTTTCCGATGTAGTTCGTATAATCCGGCAGTTCAAGCCTGATGTAATCCTTACCCGCTTTCCTGCAGATGAAAGAGCAGGTCATGGCCACCATACAGCATCTGCCATGCTGGCACAGGAAGCTTTCGATTTAAGCAATAATCCATCGGTGTATCCTGATCAGGTCAAGGAATTTGGAATTTGGCAGGTTAAAGGACTATACACCAACACCGGACGATGGTGGAATACGGACATCAATGAAGATACACCCGGCATTGTAACGATGGATATAGGTGCTTACAACCCATTGTTGGGAAAATCATATTCTGAAATGGCCGCTGAAAGCAGAACCCAACACAAGAGTCAGGGTTTTGGATCTTCCGGAAGCAGGGGAGAAGCATTGGATTTTTTTGAATACGTAAAAGGATACCGTGCCGGCAAAGACATCTTGGAAGACGTAAATACCACCTGGTCGAGAATAGAAGGCGGCAGCCAAATTGAGCCCCTGATCAATGTACTTATTGCTGATTACAATGAAGAAAATCCCTCTGCATCCATTCCCATGCTGCTTCAGATTCGCAAGCAAATTAACAGCTTGAACGATGGAATCTGGAAACGAAGAAAGATTGATGAGGTCAACCTGCTGATCAAAGATTGTCTTGGGTTATATGTTGCCGCATCGGCAAACCATTATTATGCCGCTCCGGGAGAAGAGGTTCAAACTTCATTTGAAGTTGTGAACCGGTCAACTTTTCCTGCCATTCTAAAAGGAGTTGCTTCGAAATCATTGAACTATGATACTTCATTCACCTCTTCATTGGTTAATAATACATCCTTTGAATACATAGCTCGTCAACGGGTTTCTGCGGATGCAGGGTATTCTGATCCGTACTGGCTTCGTGAAAAACATTCACTGGGGTTGTTTACCGTAAAGGATAAAAAGCTAATCGGTAAACCGGAAAATGATCCGGCCATCTCATTTCAGTTCCAATTTGAGATTAATGGAGAGGCATTGTCACTCGAAGTACCCCTTCTTTATAAATGGAATGATCCTGTAAAGGGTGAATTGTACAGACCTTTTGAAATTGTGCCTCCCGTTACCATTAATTTATCTGAATCGGTAGTTGTATTCAATGATGCGAAGGGTAAGCCGATATCGGTATTGGTAAAATCTCATTCCAATAAGGCCGTTCAGAGTGAACTGAGTCTCGAGTTGCCGAAAGGATGGCGTGCTGAGCCGGCTACACAAAATTTGGAGTTGACCAGTCGTGGTGAGGAAAAAACCGTTCAGTTTACTGTTTATCCATCCGATGAAGAAATGACTTCCACCTTAAGGGCGGAGGTGAGTGTGAGAAATAGAGTGTATGACAACGCCTTGCAGGTAATTGCCTATGATCACTTTCCCATTCAAACCCTCTTGCCAAAAGCTGAGGCTAAGCTGGTGCGCATAAATCTGAAAACGGAGGGAGAACTTGTGGGATACATTCAAGGTGCCGGAGATGAAATTCCCGCAGCGCTCCGAAACATGGGCTACGAGGTTTGGGAAATGAAAAATGAGGAAGTAACGAAGGAAAACCTTGCTCGTGTTGATGCACTTGTTCTCGGTGTCCGCGCCTTGAATACAAATGAGCGTGTCCGCTTTTTTATGGATGATTTATTGGAATACGTAAAGAATGGAGGAACGATGATTGTACAGTACAACACAAGCTTCAGGCCGGCAACTGAAGGTGATAAATTTTCGCCCTATCCGCTTACCATTTCCCGCGATCGGGTAACGGATGAGCAAAGTGAAGTGCGTATTTTAAAACCAAACCATCCGGCACTAAATATACCAAATAAGATCACTGCAAAGGATTTTGATAATTGGATACAGGAACGGGGTCTTTACTTTCCCAATAAATGGGATCCTCATTTCGAAGCATTAATTTCAACGGCGGACCCTGGTGAAGATCCGGTGGACGGAGCATTGCTTGTATCTCAGTATGGCAATGGATACTATGTTTATACCGGACTTTCTTTCTTTAGGGAATTACCTGAAGGGGTTGCTGGAGCCTATAAGCTATTTGCCAACCTTGTTTCGTTAGGTAAAAGAAGTAAAACGATAGAGCCAAAAATTAAATCAGGAAAATAATGTCAGTTGAGCCAGAAGAAAAACCTCCTGTATTTCCCAGGTGGAGCGCATGGTATTGGTTGCTGATGATTGTATTGGCCGTACAAATTATAATCTATCTTTTTATAACTATTTCATTCTGATGAATTCCATTGACTGGATTATCTTATTCACCACGCTTATATTAATTGTTATTTATGGTACATGGAAGAGCAGGGGGAGTATAAACATCGACGGCTATTTATTAGGCAACAAAAGTCTTCCCTGGTGGAATGTTTGCTTGTCCATCATGGCAACACAGGCAAGCGCAATTACTTTTCTTAGCACGCCGGGCCAGGCTTATGAGGATGGAATGCGGTTTCTTCAGTTTTATTTTGGCTTACCGCTGGCCATGGTTATTCTAAGCATCACCGCGGTACCATTATACCACCGGTTAAAAGTATATACTGCTTACGAATACCTGGAGAGCAGATTCGATCTGAAAACGCGATCGCTTGCGGCATTTCTATTTTTGATGCTTCGCGGGTTATCGGTGGGAATCACTATTTATGCTCCATCGCTGATTTTGTCATCCATGCTCAATTGGAATATTAATCTTACCACCATCTTCATTGGTTCACTGGTAATGATCTACACCGTAAGTGGCGGAACCAGGGCAGTAAGCATGACGCAGAAATACCAGCTCACCATCATCATGGCGGGAATGATCATTGCCGGAATGACAGCGTTTTATAAACTCCCTCACAACATCACCTTCCCGGAAGCGTTTCAGATTGCTGGAGAAATGGGCAAAATGAATTTGATTAACCTGTCATTCGACTTAAGCGATCGATATAATATTTGGTCTGGATTGATTGGCGGCCTCTTCCTCTTCATGTCATATTTTGGAGCGGATCAGTCTCAAGTGGGCAGGTATTTGGGTGGAAGTTCAATTACCCAAAGCCGACTTGGATTGATCTTTAACGGATTGCTCAAAGTACCAATGCAATTTATAATTCTGTACATCGGTATTATGGTATTTGTATTTTATCAGTTTAATCAGCCGCCAGTTTTCCATAATCAATCCCTTTTAAACAAAGCTTCAGCGACGGAATATGGTACAGCTATCGCGACTTACAAAAAGGAATATGACGAGGTGTTTAAGAAGAAACAAGTGGAAGCTGAAAATTTAGTCTCAGCAATAAGAAAGGATAATCCGACTGAGATAGAGGCAGCAAAGCAGTCGGTTGAAGTTAGTAAAGGGGAGGAGAAGGTTATCCGGGAGAAAGTAAAGACAGCCATTTCTAGCGCAATCCCAGGAGCAAATACACGCGATACAGACTATGTTTTTATCACGTTTGTGATGACTTACTTACCGCACGGGCTTATTGGGCTCCTTTTGGCTGTAGTGTTTTCCGCTGCGATGGCTTCCAATGCGTCGGAACTCAATGCATTAGCCTCAATATCTACGGTTGATATTTATAAGAGATCGGTCAACCCTAATGGAGACGCGTACCATTATGTAAAATCCTCCAAATGGTTTACAGCCGGATGGGCCCTGTTTGGAATGGCCTTTGCATCCCTTGCGAATCAAGCGGAGAATTTAATTCAGTATGTAAATATTATCGGATCACTTTTCTATGGAACCATTCTTGGAATTTTTCTGTCAGCATTTTATTTGAAGTTCATCAAGTCGAATGCTGTATTTTTAGCTGCGATAGTATCAGAAGTGATTATTTTGTATTTCTATTTCTTCACGGACATTGCTTTTCTGCTTTATAACATCCTAGGCTGTGTATTGGTAGTGGTCCTTGGTTTTCTTTTTCAGTTTTTGGAAAGCAATCAAACAAAAAAAGCATCCTGATAGAGGATGCTTTTTTTAAGTTGATCGTAAATACTTATTTCAAGCTTTTCAGAAGATCTTCATTTAGCTTAACATAGCCGAAGTCACTTGCCGCTTTCTTGGCGAGCTCCAGCGATTTTTCTGCAGTGCTTTTTGCTCCGGCTTTATCACCGGCATCTTTTTTCATCTGTGCCAACTGATGAATGTTCCAGAATGCGTTGGGATTGCTTTCCGCAATTCCTTTTTCCATCCATTCAATGGCCTGTTTCAGATCTTTTTTCATGTCATAGTAGTAGTTTGCAGCAGCGATGAGGTTCCCGGGCCTTACCTTGGTGCCGGATTCAATTGCCTTCATTACCCTTTCATCATACTCAACACCAACCTTGAATTTTATTGAAGTATTTTCCCAGGCCATCTGGATATTCGCGCTGGTATTATCAGCAGCGATATCGGTGATATTCATCGTAAACGTTTCAACGGTTTCGCCAGACTTTGCCGGTTTAACTTTAAAATTTATTACATCTTTAGCCTTGTCGTAAGCGGCCATATTACCACCTATTGATACATCGGGATACAATGAAACAGTCCATTCAGTTGCACCAGGCCATGTTAATAAAAGGTACTCACCTTTAGCTGCCGGTTTGCCTTCAACGGTAACATCATCGGAAAATGAAATGATAGTGCCGCTGTTGGCACCCGTTCTCCAGATTTGTCCGTAAGGAGTCAGAAAGGAAGGGCCATCTCCGAATATTTTACGACCCTTCATAGAAGGTCTTGCATAGTTGATCTTAATATCGGTAAGACCAACCACCGTTGACAGCGATGCTGCCGCACTAGGTTGTGGTGTTTCAATTTGCGCCTGCACTACAAAAGCGAACGCTGCCAACATCATGGTGATAAAATTTTTCATTTTGCTTTATTTTGGGTTTGTTGTGTGTAATTGAAGGCATCAAATATAGCAGACTTTTTACCTTTATAAAAACACGAACTACTGTTGAAATTACCATGTCAATTTTATCAAAGGCCTGATGTTGAGATGGTTGCGAAAGAGCTTCTAGGGAAAGTAATGCTGACGCGGATTAACAATTCGTTAACAAGCGGTATCATTGTCGAAACGGAAGCATATTCCTATCGCGAAAAGGGTTGTCATGCCTATAATAACTTACGGACCAACAGAACGGAAGTTATGTTCGGACCGGGTGGCCAGGCATACGTTTATTTATGCTATGGCATTCATCATTTGTTTAATATTGTTACCAACAAGAGGGATATGGCGGAGGCAGTTTTGATCCGGGCATTAGAGCCAAGAGATGGGCACCAAACGATGATGAACAGGATGAAGACGGATACCCAGCGTAGAATAACCTCAGGCCCCGGTAAGTTGACGAAAGCATTGGGCATCGACAGGAAGCTAAATGGAAGAAATCTGATGGATAGCGATGTTTGGCTGGAAGATATCGGTATAAAAATTGCAAAGCAGGATATCATAGCCACTCCAAGGATTGGAATTGACTACGCCGGAACGGATGCTTTCCTTCCATGGCGGTTTTACGTGCGCGACAATCCCTGGATTAGCAGGCAATAGACTGTTGAATTTGACTAATTTTGCCTGAATGAAATACGTTGTATTTGCTGTAGCTAGTCTATCCCTGACACTTTCTGTGCTGGGTCAACGGTTGATGGAAAAGTCATTTCAAAATCTTAACTCAACACTGGATGAGCAACATCCGGTAATGTCACCGGATGGTAAAACCATTTATTTCACCATAGCCAATCATCCGCAAAACATGGGTGGCAAGAGAGACAAAGGAGACATATGGCAATCGGTGCTCATCGGTGATACCTGGTCAGCACCAATTCACACCGGAGAATTGCTGAACAACAAGCAGTATAATGCCTTAGCCGGTATTTCATCCGATGGGAATACACTCTATTTGCTTGGACATTATGGAACGGATGGTGGAGTTAAAACACAAGGCATTTCCCTATCAACAAGGAAAGCAACAGGGTGGTCAGCCCCTGAGAACATTGCGATTCCCTATTTCCTGAATCGATCGGAGACCATTTCGGGTCATATCAATCCCCAGGGCAATGTGCTTGTATTTGCCGCAGAGTCATACAACACGCTGGGGGTAGAAGATATCTACGTCAGCGTAAAGAATGTGAATGGCAAATGGAGTGAACCGAAAAACTTAGGTAGGAATATCAACACTTCTTTTCAGGAATGGAGCCCATGGCTAAGTGAAGACTCGCGGTTTTTATACTTTGCTTCAAATGGAAGGCAAGGATATGGAAGCTTTGATATTTATTATGCGGAACGACTTGACGATACCTGGGCGAAATGGTCAGCGCCCGTAAATATGGGAGCCGGAGTAAATTCTGAAGGCCGGGAGTTGTATTACGTTCCGTATCCTCAACAGGAGATTGCCATCTTCACCTCTACATTGAATAGTGACGGGTATGGAGACATTAAAATGTACAGACCACCGAAGGAGGCGCTGGATTCCCTTATGAAAAAAGTTGCAGAACTACCGCCGGATACGGTGGTGAAGCTAGTTGAGATAAAGAGAGATAAACCTATTTCCGCCGATGAGAAGCAGGTTAGAATCTGGGGTAAGATCAGTCACGCCACCAGCGGAGATCCGATTAGCGCACATGTTAATTTTCATTCCGACTCCACTTTTCAGGTGGTGGCAGGATCAGATGGAATGTTTTCTATGCTTATACCATCCGTTGATGAATACAGCGTAAAAGTTGAGTCTCCCGGCTTTGTGGGAAGCTTTGAAAAATTGGATATCCGCACTTTTGAAATGAAAGAGCTGGAAATGAACTTCAAACTTCAGCCCATTGCCATAGGGGCGACCGTAAATCTGAAAAGCGTACTGTTTCAGCAAAGCACCGCCAATCTGCTTGATGAATCATTTGATGAGCTGAATATGGTCGTAGATTTTTTAAAATTAAATCCAACTGTTGAAATCGAATTGGCGGGGCATACGGACAATCGTGGATTGCAGGTTCATAATATGCGCTTGAGCCGTGAACGTGTGGATAAGGTGAAAGATTATATCGTGAGCAAAGGCATTGAAGCCAAAAGAATTTCAGGGAAAGGCTACGGAGGCATTAAGCCCATTGCCGACAACGATGCTGAGGTCACCCGAAGATTAAATCGAAGGGTAGAGTTTACGATTATCAAAAATTGAATGCTGGATTCGGATTCAAAACTAGTTACCAGTATCAAGTTACCAGTATCCAGTATCTAGTATCGAGAGCCTAGTAACCCACCGCAAGATCATCTCCGCGGGGATCCGCGCCACCCTCCAGCCTTCCATCAGGC
This sequence comes from uncultured Ohtaekwangia sp., assembly GCA_964436055.1. Lineage (GTDB taxonomy): Bacteria > Bacteroidota > Bacteroidia > Cytophagales > Cyclobacteriaceae > ELB16-189. The sequence goes on along the minus strand of CAYTBO010000067.1, from coordinate 7,379 downwards.
AAAACCAGAATCGCATCCACACGACCAATCCCACCTCGATTGACAAACTTATGACCCATACCTGAAAGCGCTACGCTGTCCTCTTTGGTTAACGCTCCCGTTTCTACCAACACAACATCGGGCAGCCATTGATGATGAAATCTTTTTGAGTTCACCGCATCCTGCATGGTCATGCCGTGTTCAACTACATTTATTATTGTTTGAAATACTGAGGTAATGATGGTTGTTCCACCCGGAGTACCTACAACCATGAAAAGTTTTCCATCTTTTTCAAGAATCGTTGGCGTCATGGAGCTGAGCATGCGTTTTCCCGGCTCAATTTTATTTGCTTCCCCTCCAACGGCACCGTACATATTGGGCGCGCCTGGTTTTACGCTAAAGTCATCCATTTCGTTATTCAACAAAAACCCGGCACCATCGACTACCACAGCAGATCCATAGCCTCCGTTGAGGGTTGTTGTTACCGATACAGCATTTCCTTCCGCATCCACGATCGAAAGATGTGTAGTTTGCTCGGATTCCGTCAGCACTATGTTCCCCTCTTTTACTTGTTCACTGGGTGTGGCTTTATTGGGATTGAAATCCTGCAGGCGATCCATAGTGTAAGCATCAGCGATAAGTTGATCTACGGGTACGTTTACAAAGTCGGGATCTCCAAGATAATAAGCTCTGTCTGCGTATGCCCTTCGTTCGGCTTCTGTCATCAGGTGCACAGTTTGCATTGTGTTCCATCCCCAATCGTTAAGTGGAAATGATTCAACTGAATTGAGCAATTGCAGCAACGCCACCCCACCGCTGGACGGTGGAGGCATAGCAATAATTTTGTAATCTTTATAAATTCCCGTTAGTGGTGTGCGCCAAATTGCCTTATAAGAGAACAGATCCTCTTTGGTGATTATACCTTTGCCGCGGGTCATTTCACTCACGATCAATTCGGCTGTTTCACCCTCATAAAATCCCGATCTTCCGTTATCGCGAATACGTTCCAAGGTGTGGCCCAAATCTTTGTGCCATACGGAATCTCCTTTAGACCAGCTATCATTAATCAAATGTTCAGGAGTGACGGTATTGTATTTCTTCAAATCTTCCTGTACCCGGTTTAGTCCTTCCGCTTCTTTTTCGGTAAGTTCAAATCCATGAATGGCCAGGTCGATGGCAGGCTGCACCAGATCTTTCCACGGTAATTTTCCGTACTTTTTGTGCGCAGCTTCTAATCCGGCTACGGTTCCGGGAATTCCGCTGGCAAGGTGACCTTTGGTACTTAATTTAGCTACAGGCTCCCCCGTTTCTCCCAAGAACATGTCGCGTGTGGCGCTGGTAGGAGCTGCTTCACGATAATCCAACGCATCAATTGATCCATCCTTGAAACGAGCCACCATCAAGCCTCCACCGCCGATATTGCCGGCTACGGGATAAGTGACGGCCAGGGCAAACTGTACGGCTACGGATGCATCTATCGCATTGCCGCCTTTCTTGATAATATCAATCCCAACCTGCGATGCCAACGGATGTGCCGATACGACCATTGCCTTGCCGGCAGTGACACCTAAGATTGGTTTTTTTGTCTCGCTTTGACTACAACAGACTAATACAATTGCCGATAGCAGGAGAAAGAGGCGACTCATAGAATCTTTTTTTGGTTTGTGCTTGTAAATGTATTACTTGATTATTAACAATACTATGAGTTTAAGGAAGGAAAAGGCCGCTCGTCTAAAGTTGTCGGTGCTGGAGCACACGCTCAAACTGATCGGCAAGAAGTCATTTGATGATTTGTACGTTGACGAAATTTGTGCCAAAACCAAAATAAGTAAAGTAACCTTATTCAAATATTTTCCACAAAAGGAAGATATTTTGCTCTATTATTTTAGAATTTGGTGCCTTCGCCGGGCGGTTGAGCTGAAAGAAAAGCCGAGAGAAGGGATGGCAGGCATTGCGTATCTGTTCGACAAGTTAAGTGAAGATTGCGAAAGTCATCCGGGTATTATTCTAAGCTTATTTGCTTACCTGGCTGACTTGAAAAGAGCGCCAAAACCCTTTCCGGTAAAAGTGGAGGAGAAGAAATTGCTTTATCCTTCCAAACAAGATATGGCCTCCATAGAAATTCAATCGGTAGATCAAATGGTTGAGAAGTTTACCCTGGAGGCTATTTTCAAAAAGGAAATTACTAAATCAGGTTCTACCCGGGACATAACCAATTTATTTACCACGATTTTCTATGGTTCGGTAGTCTCAGCTCATATTCAACAGATTAGCAACCTGAAGTTTTTCTTTAGAAAGAATTTAGAGTTGACCATGAAAGGGCTGTGATTAACCTTTCATTCTTACCGTTTTGGTTCCTTGCTTTTCAAACCACTTTACCCTGATTCTGCCTACCTGAATTTTCTTGTGCCATCGGTGATCTTTGTACCAGGTATGATGGTAGCGAGGCTTTTTGACTTTTACCGTATGGTATTTGTGTCTGCCACAGGCACCAAGTACCAGTAAAAGAATCAATACCATCAAGCCGCGCACGATCATGGAACGACTAAAGTATTATTTTAATCTGACATAGGTAGGTTAAGAAATGCCTTTTATCGAATGACCGACAGCTAAAATCATTTCCGGATTGTTTTTTTGGATAGATAAGGTCAACCACTATCTTTGCGCACCTGTTTGGATTCCTTTAAATAATTCCGGGAAGGACCGGTAGTTCAGCTGGTTAGAATGCCTGCCTGTCACGCAGGAGGTCGCGGGTTCGAGTCCCGTCCGGTCCGCTTAAAAAGCCCCATTTTGGGGTTTTTTTGTTTCTAAAGCATGGGGTTTATAGCCTTCCTGATTGTGGCTCATCCGATTAATCGTGCTATTTTTGCACTCAACGCACGGAACTATGGAACTCGATTTTGAAAAACCGATTGCTGAGCTTGAAGCGAAGCTCGGGGACATGAAGGAACTGGCAAAAGGCAGCGATAAGGATGTGCAGGCAGCCATCAAGGCGCTTGAAAAGAAAATAGGCGCTCTCAAAAAAGAAACCTTCGAAAACCTGACCGGCTGGCAACGTGTACAACTATCGCGCCATCCGGACAGACCCTACACCTTGGACTACATCTATGAAATGACTTCTGATTTTATTGAAATTTTTGGTGACAGAAGCGTGGCGGATGATAAAGCCATGATCGGTGGGCTAGGTACCATTGACAGTCAAACGTTCATGATCGTCGGACAGCAAAAGGGAAGAAATACCAAACAGCGACAGATGCGCAACTTTGGTATGGCCAATCCGGAAGGATATCGCAAAGCCCTCCGCCTGATGAAACTGGCTGAGAAATTTAACAAGCCTATCGTAACATTAATTGATACACCCGGTGCGTTTCCCGGTCTCGAAGCGGAGCAACGCGGGCAGGGAGAAGCGATTGCACGCAATTTGAAGGAAATGTTTATGCTCAAAGTACCGGTGATTTGTATTGTCATAGGCGAAGGAGCATCGGGTGGTGCGCTGGGTATCGCCATCGGGGATAAAGTATTTATGTTGGAAAATTCCTGGTACTCGGTGATCTCCCCGGAAAACTGTTCAACCATTTTATGGAGGAGCTGGGATTACAAAGAACAAGCGGCAGAAGTCTTGAAACTCACGGGAAAGGACATGCTTCAAAATAAACTGATCGATGGTATAATTAATGAGCCCCTGGGCGGAGCCCATCGCGACTTGACATGGATGGCCAAAGAAGTGAAGCGTACAATTCTTGAAAGTTTTAATGAGTTGAATAAGATTTCACCGGAAGAACGAATTGCAAGCCGGATTGAAAAATTCAGCGCTATGGGTGTGGTGAATGAATAGATTTCAGTTGATTAACAACTAGGAACCGCATATCTTATGGTGCGGTTTTTTTTATTTAAATTGATTTTGGAAAAATAACGTATGAGATTGTGAGGATACTGAAGAATCTCCTGTTTTGGATACTTGATGGAGGATTCTTCGCTCTTTCCTCACTCAGAATAACAATGCAGTTTTGTTTTTGCTTATCATCACTTATTTAATTACTATGAAAAATTTCTTTTCCTCCATTCAATGGAAAGACCACCTCATTAATTTTATTGCGGTCATGGTGGGTGTAACTATCGCTTTCTACTTAAGCAATCGAAAAGAATCCAGCGATCGCGAAAAGCTGGAGAAATCTTCTTTAGAGAGTGTTATCCAGGACCTTGACAGAGATATTGCATTTCTCACCCAATCAACTGACACACTTACTGCCTTAAAGGGTAAATTAAAAATTGTAGTTGATAAACTAATGGCGAATGTAGCGTTAGAAAATGCTGATGAATCATTCGGTATTCTGTTTGTTCAATTGCCCTTCATACCCAGCGACAACACCTATCAATCTTTGTTGGCTTCGGGTAAACTGGATGTCATTGAGGATTTTTCATTGCGAAAGCAAATGACGGATCTCTATCACCAGCATTATCAGGTAATCAAAATCATTGATCAGCTTTCGTCCCAGCAAAAGAATACCTTAATCTATCCTTACCTGATGCGTATCAATCCACTCAATATAGCTGGCATTGATACCAAAGATCCTGCCTTTATCAATGCTAATCTCTTTTCGTATTATTACCTGACCCAGAAGATTCAATATGACACTTTGGCATTGGAAAGCGCCAGGAGGTTGCGTCAAAGTGTAAACCTTAAATTGAAGGAATTGTGAATTTACACGTGATCGATACAGGATACTTTAAGTTGGATGGTGGCGCTATGTTTGGTGTTGTCCCTAAGTCATTATGGAGTAGAACAAATCCGGCAGATGACAATAATCTTTGTACATGGGCCATGCGTTGCCTGTTGATAACGGAGGGGAGTCAAGCAATACTTATCGACAACGGTATTGGTAACAAGCAAGATGAGAAGTTCTTAAGTCATTATTACTTGCACGGAGAAGCTTCTTTGATTGGTTCGCTCCACAAAGCTGGTTTTACGCAGGGTGACATTACCGATATGTTTTTAACCCATCTGCATTTCGATCATTGTGGCGGAGGCGTAAAAAGAAATGGAGATAAATTTAAGCTAACGTTTGAGAAAGCAACCTATTGGTCAAATAAGGCGCATTGGCAATGGGCAACGGTACCAAATCCTAGGGAAAATGCTAGTTTTCTGAAAGAAAATATTTTGCCCATAGAAGAGAGCGGGCACTTGAAATTTATTGATGAAAGGAAGCCATCACCTTTTAATTGTTTTGATATCAATTATATGTCAGGCCATACCGATATGATGATGATTCCTAAAATAAAATATAAGAATAGAATCATATGCTACATGGCTGATTTGATCCCTTCCGTTGGGCACATTCCGTTGCCTTATGTGATGGGTTATGATACACGACCCCTGATCACGATGCAGGAGAAGGAAGCTTTTCTCAATGAAGCAGCTGATAAGAACTATATTCTTTTTATGGAGCATGATCCTGTGCATGAGTGTTGCACAGTGAAGAAAACGGAAAAAGGAGTAAGATTAGATCAAACTTTTTCACTGAATGATGTTATTTAAGGCCAGTAGGTTGTTATGATGAAGGCGGGTTTGGTATTATCTGGAGGAGGCGCAAGGGGTGTAGCACATGTGGGTGTCATTAAAGCATTGGAAGAATTTGGCGTAGAATTTTCCATTGTTTCAGGGACATCAGCGGGCGCAATTGTAGGATCATTATATGCCTACGGATACAAGCCAGATGAAATCTTTACTATCATAAAGGAAGTTTCAGTTTTCAGATCGGTTCGACCTGCCTGGGCATGGGCTGGATTGCTTACAATGGATGGCCTGAAGGAATTGCTGATTAATGCAATGCCCGAAAATGATTTTGAAGCGTTAAAAATTCCCATGCACATTGCGGCAACAGAAATTAAACTGGGTGAGGTGCATTATTTTACCAAAGGAGAGCTGATTCCCGCCGTGGTTTCATCTTGTTCCATACCGGCTGTGTTCAATCCGTATAGCTACAATGGAGGTCTGTACGTTGACGGTGGGTTATTTGATAACCTGCCCAGCAAGGTCCTTCGAGACTCATGTGAGTTTGTTATCGGATCTCACTGTAATCCCATAAGCAATGACTTTGATGCCAAAAGCTTACGCGTTGTGATCGAAAGAAGTTTACTCATGGCTATCAACGCCAATACCACACAAAGTAAGGCCCTTTGCGACATCGTCATTGAACCCAAAAAACTAGAGAAGTTTAGCAGTTTTGAAATAGCAAGGGCTAAGGAAATTTTCGATATTGGATACGAATTTACCATGAAAAATTTTAAAGCCTCCGATTTTCAAAAAGCTTTGGCATGATTGAAACCGCCTTCAATTTTAAGCAACAAATCTTACAGGGTATTCCCGCTGAATTGCCGGAAGCCAGGCCCTATGATGCGGCTGTAAATCATGCCCCAAAACGAAAAGATAGTTTAACGGTAGCTGAGAAAAAATTAGCTATTCGTAATGCACTTAGGTATTTCCCCACACATTTTCATGAAACGTTGGCTTCAGAGTTTTACGATGAGCTGGATAAGTATGGCAGAATTTATATGTATAGATTCCGGCCTGTTTATGAAATGATGGCAAGGCCAATTTCTGAATACCCGGCACAAAGCAAAGAGGCTGCGGCTATCATGCTTATGATTCAGAATAACTTGGATCCCGCTGTAGCGCAGCACCCTCACGAATTGATCACCTACGGTGGCAATGGGGCAGTCTTCCAGAATTGGGCTCAATACCTGCTCACCATGAAATACCTGGCTGAGATGGAGAATGACCAGACGCTTCACATGTATTCGGGCCACCCGATGGGATTGTTTCCGTCTTCACTTGATGCTCCGCGCGTGGTAGTAACCAACGGCATGATGATTCCAAACTATTCACAACAGGATGATTGGGAAAGATTCAATGCGCTGGGGGTAACGCAATATGGACAGATGACGGCAGGATCATACATGTATATTGGCCCGCAGGGGATAGTTCATGGAACGAACATCACCATTCTCAATGCCGGAAGAAAGATATCCAGACAGGGCGAAGGGTTAGAGGGAAAACTATTTGTGACTTCCGGCCTGGGGGGCATGAGTGGGGCACAACCCAAAGCCGGCAATATTGCCGGGTGTATCACCGTGGTAGCCGAAGTAAATGACAAGGCGACTGAAAAAAGACATTCACAAGGGTGGGTGGACGAGGTGATTGGTGATCTGGGAGAATTAACAGCGCGGGTAAAACATGCAAAACATCACAAGGAGGTTGTCTCCATCGCCTACAAGGGAAACATAGTAGCGGTTTGGGAAACGTTTTATCAGGAAAATCTTTTTGTGGACATGGGCTCCGATCAAACCTCATTGCACAATCCCTGGTCGGGTGGATATTACCCGGTTGGGATAACTTACGA
>CAYTBO010000066.1:0-18492 GCA_964436055.1 uncultured Ohtaekwangia sp. | reverse complement strand
ATAAAAAGGGGTGGATTAACCTCCACCCTTTAATTTTTTAGTCGGACAAGAGTGATTTGTTATATAAAATTAGTTTTCATATCATCCTTCCATTACCCTATCTGTTGAATTCTCGACTTCAGTTCTTGCAGATTGGCTTCTATTGTATAAATGAGCATGACTAACTGTGTTGCCAATATTTCTACTGGATTCATAGGCTCGTTTGGGTTGGTTCTGATGTGTCATATTGCTTTATAATTTCTATCTTTGGTAGTGGTAATTAAAACTGGAATACAATGGAACGGATCGTGATTGAAGTATCGCCCAACGTGGCACGTGCGTGGAGGAATTTGCCTGAAGATGAACGTAGAAAATTGAGTAACGAAGTAAGTGTTCGTGTGGGTAAGCAGCTTTTGAAAGGCTCCCGAGAAGAGTACCTGAAGTTTATCGATGAACTTCAAACTAAAATGCAAGAGCGAGGCCTTACACAGGAAATTCTGGACGAAATCCTCAATGAGGACTGAGCCAGTTTTTGTTTTCGATACCAATGTATTGGTTAGCGCGCATTTAATAAAGGGAACGCCTAGTGACCGGGCATATAAGCATGCACTTAAAATTGGCGTTGTAGCAATCTCTGATGCCTTGATGTTTGAATTTACTGATGTGATTAGTCGGTCGAAATTTGACAAGTATTTCGACATCGGTATAGCCGCTCGGCTTGGCCTTTCCGATACCATACAAGCCAACTCCATTTTGCATACTCCTGTTGAAAAAGTAACTGTCAGCAGCGATCCAGATGATGATATGATTTTGGAATTAGCCTTGGTAGCAAAGGCCGGTTGCATTATCACAGGTGATCCACACTTGCTCAAACTGCATCCCTTTCGCGGCATACCCATTGTTTCGCCTGCTGAGTTTTTAGAGATGTTTTGAAAGGAAATCATACAGTTGGTCGTACCGAAATCAAAAACTCATCACCGCCTTATTGTTATGAAAGGGGAGTACGCGCAAGCGGATACCTAAAGTGATTTCATGGGTAGTGAAGTTTGTGCCCACGGATGAACTGGCGGGTACCTCGAATACGTATCCCAGTCTGAAGGAGTCCTTGAGTTGGGCCTGGAGGAGCAACCCGTACGTGTTGAAGTTGCGGGTGAGTACTCCGGCCTGATAGTTTTCATACAAAATGAAGGAAGCATTCAGATCATAAGAGGCTGGCGAACCGCTCACCAGCTTGCTCAATACCGAAGGGCGGAATCTCACGCGCTCAGAAAGGAAAAAGATATAGGAAGCCATAGCATAGTAATGTTGTGAATAGAGGGTGGTGACTACGCCATTATTGGTGAAGGAAGATTCCAGCATACGAGGCACTGAAAGGCCAATAAAATATCGGTCTGAATTCAGGATGATTCCTGCTCCGAAGGTGGGTTTGGTTTCACTTACATCGCCCTCAAAGAGCGGATCACCTGGGTCAAAAGCAGTAACTTCTGAATTGTTCACCTTGTAGTTGGCAGCGCCAGCCTGCAAGCCAAAGGACACGGTTTTTGCTCCATCCAGCTTGATGCGATAAGCATAGCTCGCCTGGATTTCGGTAACCTCGGTATTTCCGATTTGATCAGAAACAATCATCATTCCTGCTCCTACTTTATTGTTAAGCAGGGAAATGTTTCCGTTCGCATTAATGGTTTTAGGACTTCCTTCAAACCCAGTCCATTGCTGGCGGTAGCTAAGGGTTGCGGAGAGATTTTCATTGAATCCCGCATAAGCAGGGTTGATCACAAACGGATTGTTGATGTATTGTGAGTAGAGCGGATCTTGCTGAGCGAAAGCTGATAGCGAGACAATGAGCAGGATAAGTACAAAGGGAAGTTTCATATTTTTTTTTGGTTGACGATGAATTTTAACCGTATGATTTATTGTTATCTTTGGTATAGGATTTTATAGATGAGGAACTCACGAAGGATTTTAATTGTAACTCACTATTATTCTCTAACTTTAGAACTATGAAAACAATAAGCCTTGAAATACCCGACCAGATTGCCCGTATTTTTGAAGGGTTATCCGACAAGCGTAAAGCAAGTGCTGCTCTGTTAGCTGCCTTCATAGCCCAGGCCGCGCCAAAAACTATAGAGAATATTTTTGAACAGGCTGACAAAAAAGTTTTGTTGAGTGGAATGAGCAAGGAGGAGATCGACAGGCTACTAGATGAAATTTCGTAGTTGTTACGGGTAGTAATTGATACAGGTGTTATCGTGAGTGCCTTGCTAAAGAAAGAAGGTGCTTCGCGGTAAGCTTTTACTAAAGCTGTTAAGGAATGCATACCGTTACTTGCCTTAAGTACACTGGATGAACTCGAAACAACACTTTCAAAGCCTAAGTTTGAACGTTTTTTTTCAGTAGAAGATAAAGTTTCTATACTTGAGTTCTTGATACGCCATGGAGAGTATGTGGAAATTATTTCGGATGTAAATAATTGTCGCGATTCATCTGATAACAAGTTTTTAAATTTAGCTATCGATGGCAAAGCTGATACCATGCTCACCCGTGACAATGATTTACTTATTCTCCATCCCTTTCGTGGCATTCCCATCCTTTCGCCCTCAGACTTTTTGAAAAAGTTCTGATTCATGTCCATCGTTTTTTTATTTTAATACTTCAATTCTAAAAACCCGGTCATCGTTTTCTTACCGTTGGGAAAAACTATTTTGTAATAGTACGTGCCCGTAGGTAGTTTTTTTCCATTGTTGGAATCACCTTTAAACACGCGATCGAGGTTATTGTAGTCATTTACTTCAAATACCTCATCACCCCATCGGTTGTAGATGTATACCTGATTTTTCTGCGTTTCAGGAAGTATGTCGATGTATTGAATGGTAAGAAATTCATTTTTTCCATCGCCATTGGGTGAGAGGGCGTTGTAAACGGTGATTTGTCCAACGACTTCAATACTGAGCTCCCTTTCGGAACAAGCCGCCAACTGATCGCAAATACCAATGGTTAATTGATCTGTTCCAGCGAAGGTGATGCCAGTATAATCGAGCACGAGATTATTTATCGGCTCGATGGTGGCACGTGCACCGCTGATAGGCTGGCTGACTATGGTAAGCGTGGAGAAATCCAGGTTATCATCCGGGTCACTGATAAGTGAGGTAAGACTGATGGTAATGATTCCTTCTACGGGAGCCTGCGCGTCAGTATCCAGAATTACGGGAGGCGAATTGACCATTACCTCTGCCAATACGGGCGTACGGGCGCTTTCGCAAGTTCCATCATTAACGGATACGTAATACGTGGTGGTAACAGTAAGAGGAGGCGTGGTGTAAGAACTGTTCACTTCACCGGCCAATGCGGTTCCTCCCGTGGGCGTGGTGTACCACCGGTATTGCCCGTCTGCTGCTCCGGATGCATTGAGTGTAAGAACGGCAGGAGGGAAGGCGGAGGCACCGGTTGTTGTTGGAGCCGTTGGAGGTGTATTAATTTGAGCAATTACTTCAGTGCGAACGCTTTCGCAGGTGCCATTGTCAATAGAAACATAGTACGAAGTGGTGGCTGTGATGACAGCCGTAGTGTAGGTGTCATTGACCTCTCCGGTAATGGCCGTTCCTCCAGATGAAGTAGTGTACCAGCGATATTGGCCGTTGGTTCCGCCGGTTGCGCTAAGGGTAACATCTGATCCAGGACAAGCCGGATTGACAGGTTGAACCCCTGGCGAGGCTGGCAAAGGAATAACCGTAGCGATTACTTCAGAGCGGGTACTTTCACATGTGCCATCATGAATAGATACATAATAAGAAGTGGTAGTACTAATAGCAGATGTGGTGTAGGAGTCATTGACTTCTCCGGTGATGGCAGTTCCGCCAGACGGAGAATTGTACCAGCGATATTGGCCGTTGGTTCCTCCGGATGCCGTGACGGTAACTGAAGATGAAGGACCACAAGCAGATCCTGAAGTAGTTAAAGGAGCCATAGCAGAAGGAATGATAGTTACTACGACAGGAACTCTTCCGCTTTCATATCCGCAGCCTCCATCATATAGGCTGACGTAATAAGTAGTATTGGCCGATAAGGATGGTGTAATAAAAGAAGAGGAAGCGGAAAGGGATGCCCCACCTGTTGGCACATCATACCAACGGTATTCCTGTAAGACATTAGCTCCTGTGGCCGTTAAGGTTGCGAAGGAATTGTCACAAATGGATACTCCTGCAGATGTAGCAACGGGTGCGTTGAAGCGAAGGACCCTTCTATTAAGATCATCCGCTATGTAAACATTGCCGAAATTATCAACTGCAAGACCAGGGATATAGGCAGTTACACTCTGAGTAACTCCGGAAGTAATTGCCGTAAAATTTGGAGAGCCCAACACTCTGTCGGCATTGGCTCCATTGGTTTTAGCAGCGGCATCAATAAATTGCAACGTACGGTGGTTGGCCCAGTCACCTACCCATAGGTTGCCAAAAATATCAGCGTGCAGGCCAATTGGTCCAAACATTCTGTTCTGTGCCGTGGCAAATGAATTGCCCAAGAAATCAACCTGCCCAAGGACAACAGTTGCCGCAGCTCCGGTTGTTAAGGATGCTGCATTCGGAAACTTTAATACCCGATCATTCAATTCATCCGCTACCCAAAGATTACCGGAAGCGTCTATTGCCACATTATTCGGACGATCAAGTTTTGTGGGGGAAGTTCCGGGAAATGACGAAGCAAAGTTCGCCTGGCCAATGACAACGGTGGCGGCACTTCCATTTGGTAAGGAGGCCGCATTAGGAAATTTCGTAACCCGGTTCCAGGCTCGCTCACCTACCCATAGATCTCCATTTGAATCTAACACTACCCCCCATGGGAAACCGACATTAAAAGCAGAAAGGGTAACCGCGTTGGTTGTAAAGTTGGGCTGACCCAATACTCCACTTGCACTGGCGCCATTGGCAAGATTGATAGCATCGTCAAAACGTAGGATACGATTGTTATTGGCATCGGCTACCCACAGTGCTCCTGTTGTTTGGTCTATTGTGATTGCAATTGGAAGATTTAGTTTGCTTGCAGAAAGTCCAGCTGAAATGGTAGTAAAATCGGGCTGTCCAATCACCGCTTCTGCGATACCTCCAATAGTGTTTGCCTGAACAGTATTAAACCTTAGAACACGATTGTTACCTATATCAGCAACAAATACTTTACCAGAAGCATGATGAATTGCCACGCTACCCACACCGGCAAATTTATTATTTCCAGATCCTGAGGTATTAATTGTGAAATTATTTTGCCCCAGTACCACATCCGCATTTTGACCATTGGCGGGGAAGCAGACCGGGACTATGAAATCAGTAGCACTGGTGGCTGTGTTACAACTTGAACCTACTCGCACAATTATTAGCCCTGTGGTTGCACCAACAGGAACGGTGGTGGTGATACTGGTCGCTGTACTTGCTGTTACTGCAGCGGTAATCCCGTTAAATGTTACAACGTTATCTGAGGGAGTAGTACTGAAGTTCGTGCCAGTAATGATGACTGTTGCGCCAACAACTCCAAATGCTGGGTTAAATGAAGTCAAGGTTGGGGCAGGAAATGAAGCGGCTGGAGTATATTCCCAAAAATCTCCAAATGGCACTCCGTTATCTCCAGCACCTAAGTAACCTTTTCCAGCAATTGAAAAACCTCTTAGACTATTCCTAATACCACCACCAAAATCCGCTTTTCGAATCCACGTATCGCATTGAGGAAGATATTCCCACAGATCTGCAACGTTGGCTGGAATGGTCTCATCCCTTCCTCCCACTACGTAACCGCTTCCACCTATACTTATTCCTTTTGATGCCCAATCGCTTGTTGATGGAAAGTCAGCCTTTCTTAGCCAACTATTGCCCGTTGGATCATACTCCCAGAAATCGTTAGTATGAGTACCCGCAAAAGAAACTTTTCCGCCACCCACGTATGCCATACCTCCTGCTACAAACGAGAACGCAAGTTCCCGACCTACTCCCGTTAGACTGGCTTTGGAAGTCCATGCATTTGTGCCAGGGTCATACTCCCACAAATCATTTAAATAACTCCCGTTATAACCCATACCCATATAACCCTTTCCGCTAATGGCAAAACCAATAGAGGCATATCTGACTCCACCGGGAAAGTTTGTCTTTTGTGTCCATGCATTGCTTGTAGGATCATACTCCCAAAACTCATCCAACCAGGCGCCTCCCTGACTAATGCCCCCGCCAACATAGCCTTTGGTGTCAGTAGCGAAGCTCACATTTGCATGCCGGCTAAGCCCTGGATAATCGGCTTTCTGAGTCCAAACATCGGTAGCTGGGTCATACTCCCAAAATGTATTTGTTGTTGTGGTTAGACCTAAATAACCCTTTCCATTGATACTAAATGAAATCGTTGCTGTTGTTCCGTATCCAGAAGCTTTTTGTACCCACGTATTTGGCTGAGAGAACAGGTGCACAGAACTGAATCCAAGAAGTGTTAGCAGGCAACCGATAAATTGCAGTTTGTTTTTTGTTTGCTTCTTCATATCAAATAGCATTTAGTTTTTTTTAATTCCTCTTCTGTAACAGTAGGTGGTATTTCACCTTTGTTCACTTTTTCAATCACCAACCTGGCCACGTTTTCAGCGTCCGCTTTTGTATTAAACCCTTCGTTGCCCGGCATACCCGGTATGGTGGGCTGATGAATAATCAACCTGTTGTCGGAATAAATGTCGTAGCCCCAGGTGTTGTTGATGGCAGCAATTATCTGATAGCGGGTTTCAGGCCGATTATTCGCACTTAATGGATCGACATCCGCTGCCTCCTGAGCATGGTTGACACAGCTGGCAAAAAGCATCATGCAGGTGAGGATGGCGTTCATTTTCATTAGGATTTTTGTGGGTGATAGTGACATAAATCTAAATTTTCGGCTGCCCTTACACTTGTAAAAATGCGAACGATCCTGTTTCATCATCTCCCCTGAAAAGGGGATTTTGTGAATCTACCCGCTACGATAGCCTGAGCCCGCTGTTATTTTTAGAATCATTTCATCTATACATAAAGTATTGTTATATTTGCGAATATATTTTGCATATAAATAAAATGTTATCAAAATCTGCGAATAAATACATAAAAAGGCCTATTTATTTAGATCGCATTATACCTTTTATAGGCCAAAACCTGATTAAAGTGCTGATCGGGCAACGCAGGGTAGGGAAAAGTTATTTATTACGGCAACTCATAGACCAGATCAGGGAAACGGAACCGGATGCCAGTATTATTTACATCAATAAAGAATTAAATGACTTTGAAGCAATTACAGACCACACTTCGCTTAACAAATACCTCACTTCTCAATTTACACCAGGTAAACGCAACTACATTTTCATTGACGAAATCCAGGACATTAAAGGCTTTGAAAAAACATTGCGAAGCTTGCATGCCAAAAGCGAACACGACATTTACATTACCGGCAGCAACGCATTTTTATTATCGGGTGAACTGGCAACCTACCTGAGCGGACGATACATTGAGTTCAAAATTTTCAGCCTTACCTATGGAGAATTTTTAGAGTTTAGGAATGTTGTCGATAGTGCGGAAACTTTTTCGCAGTACCTTAAATTTGGCGGCCTCCCTTATCTGGTCAACCTTGAACTGAAAGACGAGTATGTTTTTGATTACCTGCGGAACATTTATGCAGCTATCCTCTTCAAAGATGTAGTGGCCAGGCACCGCATACGCGATATATCATTACTTGAAAACCTCGTACGCTACCTGGCCGATAACATTGGAAACATACTTTCGGCAAAAAGTGTGAGTGATTTCTTAAAATCACAAAGGCTTTCGGTTTCTCCCAATGTGATGCTCAATTACTTGTCTTATCTGGAGGAAGCTTTTTTTATACTTAAAGTCAATCGGACAGAATTGAGAGGAAAAAAAGTGTTTGAGATTGGTCAGAAATATTACCTCGAAGACATGGGGCTGCGTCATGCTTTGCTCGGCTATCGCCCTACGGATATCGGAAAGATTCTGGAAAATATAGTTTATGTGCATTTGCGCGTAGCGGGCTATACAGTGCATGTAGGAAAATATCTTGATAAAGAAATTGATTTTGTATGCCAGCGAGGTAATGAAAAAATGTATATACAGGTAGCCTATCTCCTGGCAGACGAAAAAACCATAGCCCGGGAGTTTGGAAATCTGGAGCTCATCAATGACAACTATCCTAAATATGTATTGAGTATGGATGACTATCCCTCTGGAAACCGGAATGGTATTGAACACAGGCAGGTGAGGAGCTTTATAAAATCATTGGTATAAAACACCTAAAGAGTCTTGATGTTGATTGCCGGAATCTTACCAAGCCAGCCATTGAATTCCAAGCGCTGAACATTTTTCTGAGATTCATCCGCAGGGCAAGACTATTCAGCCGCTTTGTAGTAACTTGATTTCTTATGAATCTGCTGTTGTCTATCCTACTCGTTTCAGCATCTTTCACTGGCCGGACTACACCTGTGGATTCTCTTGTCATAAAGACATCGCAGACACAGCATTGGCAATGGCTTGACCCTTATCTCAAGTTGTATATAGATCAGGAGGCAAGGCCGGAGTTCCTTTTGCTGCCGGAGCAAAAGTTTGAAGCCATCACGGATAACTACCTTGATCGTGCCATTCCATTAGAAAATACCTTGTATCCCCACTACTTCTCGTTTCGCATTCAAAATGATAAACCGGATACGGTGGTTTATTATTACTACCTTCTTCAAGGCGGCACTGTGGAAGTGCATGACGTGGACGATAAGGGCAACTCCTTGGCAAAAATGCCTGTACGGTTAGTTGAATCCTTCTACATAAAGCAAGAAGTTGTTCCATTGAAAATACTGCCTCATTCCACAAGTCGCTTCGTGGTGCGAGCAGGTCTGGTGCAAGACCGTTTGCAAGTACTCTATATGTGGATTATTCCCTTGCCCAGGATCAATCATTTTTTTGAATACCTATCGGGGGTGTATTGGCAAAATACCCTTACCAGTATCTTTACCTGCGGGATGCTGTTGATGATGTTGCTTTATATTTTTGTTAAATATTGGCAGCTTTGGTCGTTGCAATACCTGTACTATGCAGGTTATATTTTCTTGTTCTTTGCTTTCTTCCTGTTGAAAGAAGTTGCCTTCTGGAACAGGAGCATTGGTGAATCGCCCTTCTACTATTCCTATGTCTATAAAATGCTGCAGGTAGGGGCATATTGCATGTACTTTCTTTTTGCTCAGCAGTTTCTGGATACGGGAAAAATGCTTCCAAAAATTCATCCCTGGCTGAGCCGCATCGTAATTATTTTAGTGGCTTATGCTATCCTTGATCTGGTTTTGCTATTGATTCCGCATGCCGTTATCGTTCAATGGCAATTGTGGGATGGGGTTCGGATTTTCCTGTTGGTCTCTGTGGTCATATTTTCTTTACTATTGATAAAGACCGGAAGTCCCTATGCGCGTTTTTTGGTCTCAGGCAGTCTGGCTTTGGCCCTTGGTGCCGGCCTCTCCATGATTTTGGCCGCCAACACTGCTTTTACCTGGACTTTGCCGGCACCGTTTAATTCTCCGCTCCTTTATTTTGAGATCGGTATTGTTGTGGAGCTTCTGTTTTTCTCTTCAGGTCTGGGTTATAAAAATCGGGTAGATGAAATTGAAAAAGTGCAGGCGCAGGAGGCCTTGAAGCGCGAAGGCGAGCGCCTTGAATTTGAACAGTATAAAGCCGCCACGGAAGCTCGCGAGGTAGAGCGCAGTCGTATCGCAAAAGATTTGCACGATGGACTGGGCGGGATGCTTTCGGGCATAAAATTTTCGCTGGAAGGGATCAAAGAAAAAACAAAACTAGATGGACCTGATTCACTTTTATATGATCGCACTCTTGATCAGTTGGGTGGTTCTATTCAGGAGTTGCGCAAGGTAGCCCACGATATGATGCCCGATGTATTGTTGAAGCAGGGTTTGGTAGCCGCGCTCAATGACTATTGCCAGTCTCTCGATGACATGCATGTTCTTAAGATAGATTTTCAAAAGGTGGGTGAAGAAAAAAAACTGGAGTCGTACAGGGAAGTTGTGCTCTATCGTATCGCTCAGGAACTACTCACCAATGTAATGCGACATGCACAGGCTACGGAAGTTTTGGTTCAGTTGGTTTTTGGAGAGCAATTCCTCACGATGACCGTGGAGGACAATGGACATGGATTTGATATATCCAACGTCAGCGCCAAAGGCCTGGGCCTGGCTAACCTTCACTCGAGGCTGGCAATTTTAAAAGGCAGACTGGATATAAAGACGGAACCCGGAGAAGGCACCTCTGTCTTTATCGAAATTCCTTATGAAAATTATTCTGAACCTCTCCCCTGAAAAGGGGAGTTATGTTTCACTGATCGGCTTCAAATTGCATTTCAAATGTTGAATGATGAACTTGCCCAGGTGAAAACTTCCAGGCTTTTTACTTTTGTGTTATTGACGCTGATGTTGAGTACCAATGGTCATGCACAACCCCATGAGCAGGATACGATTGTTGGTTATTTGATTAAACTAAAAAAGAATAATTCAAGTACGAGAAAGGAAATCAGTGCTGAAAACAAAAAGAAGATAGATAGCCTTATCCTTGAACTAAGTAAACTGAAGGATGATTCTCTTTTAGTGGATTCTTATACAATATTGGGCGATTTATATTATCAAGACATAGAAGATTATGAAAATGCGTGGAAGATGTCCGATGAAATTCTTAAGATTGCCATTAAGACTTACAACAACTACTTCTACTCTCTCGCGCACTGGGGTTTTGGAGTCATTTGGTATGCAAAGGGAAACTACATAGAGGCGCTGAGAGAATATGAAAGGAGCCTCGATGCTACAACTGCGTCAAATATTAGTAAAGATTTAAAAACAAGAAATCAGGCTCGTCTTATGGGGAACATGGGGACAGTTTTTCAATTATTAAATGATTGGGATAACGGATTAACTTACTATTTAAAATCCATTGACAAACTCCGCATAGTTAGGGATTCGATTAACCTATCAGCACAGTATTACAATATTGGGTACATCTATTCGGACATAAATGAATGGGATATGTGCTACCGATATTCAAAAGAGGCCACTAAGTATCTGATTAGAGATCACTTTCATGATGTTGTTGTTTTAAGTAGGGCGGCCTCAGTATGTATTCAGTTGGATAAGATGAATGAGGCTCAACAATTTCTTCAGATGGCAAAGGAATATGAACTTAGTTACCAACACAACTTAGCCGATCTGAATTATTATTGTGCATTGGGGCAATATGCAGTCAAAAAGAAGGATTATAGCAATGCTGATAAGTATCTAAGTCAAGCTTATGAGAAGGCTACCTTATATGGAGACCCTTATTGGGTCGCTGTTCAGGCGCGGGAATTAGGATTATTTTATTTAGCAATTAAGAACTACCCTCTGGCTACTCGGTACTTCTTTATAGCAAAAGATGTTGCAACTGCATTTGACTATCAACCACAAATTCTTCAATCGCTTGGCGATTTAAGTGAATTGGCTAAAGCACAAGGCCTCCTTAAAGAAGCTATCGACTATAAAGAGCAACAAGTCATTTACACTGACAGTTTAGTAAAAAAACAAAACCACAACCGCATCTTATACTACAACGCCAAATTTGAATCTGACAAAAAACAGAATGAAATCCTCCAACTTCAAAAAGATAACGAAATCAAAAACCTGACCATAAAGCAGGGCCGTCTATGGTTATCTTTGACGATCATTGCCATTCTAACCCTATCTATTGTAGGTTTATTGACGTACCGAAACTTAAAACATAAGCAAAATATTGCCAGACAAAAAGAAGAATTGCAACATCAGCAAATCAGTACCTTGGAAAAGGACAAACAGTTGATTCTCGCAGATGCCATCCTTAAAGGTCAGGAGCAGGAGCGGGGCCGCCTGGCCAAAGACCTTCATGATGGACTTGGTGGTTTATTATCCGGTGTAAAAATTTCCTTATCCAATATGAAAAATAATATGATAATGTCAGGTGACAATGTACTGGTGTTTGAACGTTCGCTGGACATGCTGGATAATTCCATTCAGGAACTCAGGCGCGTATCCCACAACATGATGCCGGAATCGTTGGTCAAATTTGGGTTGGCAGCTGCCTTGCGCGATTTTTGTGAATCTATTAACACCATGAAAGCATTGGCAAAAATATGGGTTGTTTAATTGTACTGATTGTGGGGTTAATCATGATGGTTATCGCCATCACGTTAGCTGTAACAAATTCAAATTTTAAAAAAGACTCAATGACTGCCGCAGGTACTGTGCTTGAATTAGTAATGAGCGATAATAATGATAGCGATGCCTATACACCAAAAATAAAGTTCATTACGGCTGCCGGAGATACGATTGTTTTCACCCATAGTATATATTCCGATCCGCCAGTGTTTGCTGTGAATGAAGTAGTTAAGGTGCTCTATAATCCCGAGTCACCTGCGGATGCAAAAGTGGGTAGCTTCTTTAGTTTGTTTTCAGGCAGTATAATTTTATTTGCCATTGGATTGTTAATAGCCATTCCTTCATACTACTTATTTACAGTTGACCGAAGGGAAATGAAAGAACTTAAATTTTACCTACGCAATGGAACCAGAATAGAAGCCAGGCTACTAGGGGTTGAAGAAGATAGTACGATTCGTGTAAACGATAAGCACCCCTATTATATCATAGCCGGAAAAAATATAAATGGAGAGTTGTTTCGTTTTAAGTCTAAATCCTACCTATCTGATCCTTCCCCTCACCTTATAAAGGTAGAAACCATTGTGGTGTACTTGCACCCCTTCGAAAAGAATAAATATTTGATGGATACATCATTTGTGCCTTAGAATCTCAGATAAAACTGCTGGTTCAGCGTCACGCCAATTAGAGTGTATGAATTTCGTTTTAATGTTAGTCTAGGATTTAGTATCACTTAGTTCCTTCGTTTAGGTTCTTGTTGCGTACTGCAATGTATGCCGCCACCGTTCCAGTTTTGCTCCATAGCATCTATCCAAACAATTTTTCTGCCTGGGAAAACCTCTTCAAAAATACCTTTTACTTCTGCTTCTTTTTCAGTCGGTGTTCCTCGATGTGTATAAGTTGCGCTAAGGATTACGCCATTGCTAACCAAAAAATTCAGATAGCTTGAGGCAGATACCTGGATTAATGTATCGCCAATGGCTGGCCGTTCTTCTGGTAAAAAATTATTAGGTGGAATTCTGGAAAAAATTGAATCGGATTTTTCTTCGCTAACAATAATAGGTCGTTCAATTACATTCGGAAGGGGTACCTTTATGATACGGAATCGCCTGCCATCCTGATCGGTGGAAGCTTCAAGAATTTTCAGGTTCTCAGACATACGTTCATAATTGAGTTGGTTGATGAGATGCTTGTCTTTTTCCTCTTCATCTACCCAGGCAAGTAAAATGGTGTTGGCATTGACAAAGCGCACAAACTCATCGGTGTGGCCACCGGTACCTATGGTTACATACTGTCCATTATGAAGATGCCAGATATGTTCATCGTCAGCCAAACCTTGCTTCAGCCAAATTACTTTCTTCACATTCATTACACGTTTATACTCAGCTTCGATTTCTTCTTTTGTCCAGCCGGGGTTACGCTGAAGTGTTACAGCCTCGCTCTGAATTAACACACCTTTGCCGTTAGATTCGATGGAGCCACCTTCCATGACCAGATTTGATTTAATAATTTTTGCATTTGTGGAAACACCCATTAAACTATCCACCTTACTGCGCTTACCTTTCATATCTTGCTGTTTCCAAATCTCAATGCTGTCGGCCAATTCCGGCTCACGCATTTTATACCAGTCTAAAGAACCATACGTGTTCCAATCAAAATCAATGGCTGTCAGTTCACCTTGCCTATTGATAAGAAAAGTTGCGCCATGATCTCGTATCCAGTAAGCTTCTCCCGGCATTACATGAAACTCAATGGCTGAGATGTTTACACCAAAATCACTAAGCGATTGTTTTGCCACATTCACGAGGCTATCTGAGTCGGCAGCCAGTTTGATGTTCACATGGCCTTCTAAACCTTTGATCATTTCTGCTACAGCAGGATAGTACTGCGGCCGGTTTAGTGACCATCCAAACCAAATGGCTTCATGGGGTTCAAATTCACCGGGCATGTAGAAGGCAGCCGGATCTGATTTTTCTTTGCAGGCTTGCAGCATCCATGTACAGGCGAGTAAGAAGAGAATTTTTTTCATGGTTCTATATTTTAAAATATCTGTTTAAGCAATCTCTTTAGGAACCCAATTTCTTAATTAAACTGTCTAGCTGCTCGTTAAACTTATCAGAATTGGTTTCTTTTAATTTTTCTAAATTTTGTAATTTCCATTGAATCGAAGGGAATCTTTCAAAATCATAAATATCCCAAATGGGTTGAATCTTTTGAAAGGATACAAGAAACTCTTTGTCTTTAGAGGATAGGCTCTGATGGATTCTTTCTAACAGAGTCTCTCTTGTATTCTCAAAATCCATGTAATTAAAATGTTCATTGGTCATTCCATCAAATTGATTGATCAAGGTGGCTTTTTGATTAAGAAAACTTGGATAGAGCAATTCTTCAATAGGGCGATTACTACTTAAAATAGCCAGAAGTAAGCCTTCTCTATGTTCATCATTGAATTCATTATTTTCTAAAAAGTACTTAACATCAAAAAGATCTCGTGGATGCTGACGATCCAATGCAGCACATATTTTTCCACCATAAAGCTGACCTTCCCCAATTACCGGCACTTCACAAAATTGCTCGAATTCTTCTTGCGCTTTTTCGCATAAAGAAATTGTTTGTGATTCACGTAAAGCTCCCCGGTTAGTTTGGTTAACTTCAATTTTGACTTGGGTACCTCTATTATCGATAAAGAGCTTTGAAGTATCGGGCACAAGAGATGTTTTGGCTTTTGGAAGGATAGTAAGAATTCTTTTTTCAATACTTGAAAGACCAGCCGATATGTTATCCAGTGAAGTTTCACGGTCTTCAATAGGAAGATAAGTAAGGTCAATATCCACTGATAATCTAGGCATATTGCGAACAAAAAGATTAATAGCTGTGCCACCATGTAAGGCAAAGTATTTTTCCTTCGCCACTTCGGGCAGTACATTCAACATTAAGTATACTTGTGCGCGATAGTTTTCATTGGCCATAATTTTCTAGTTCTTTCGGCACCGTGATTTTATATTTACTTATATATATACCATTGTTGGCAAGACTTCTTTTGCCACTTCCCAGATCAAGATTTGCCAGCTTCAAATACTTAAACCAGGCGTGTTGGGATTTTTCTGCCATGTATAGGAATAATCTTTTCACTTTTATAGAGGTACATGATTCAAGTAGTGCTTGTATTTTATCGGGTTGCAGGTTGTTCAAGCTCTCCATCAGTTCGTAGCATTCTAATAAATGCTGTTTTTCAGGCACTAAATACAGGCATTCCATTATAGCTCTGCCGGCACTTGAGATTTTAATTGGGAAGTTGCCTTGATCTATAGAAGTTAGCCCCAAGTCTGAAGGAAGAAAGGAAGTACTGAAATATTTGACTTCAATTCCCCAATGATATTGATTTAACCATGCCGGTAATTTTTCATGTTCACCTCCGAACAGGAATATTTTTTTAGAATTAAGGTCTAAATACTGTGCTTTACCCAGGAAAGCTAAAGCAGACTTAGCACCTATGTGTACGCTCATACCTTTTTGAAACTGTAAGGCATGTACGGCCCCGGTAATATCTAACTTATCTCCGGTACGCTTCATAGCCCCGGAACCTATAGACTCTAGCCAATTGCTTTTACGATATCGCTTTTGTAAGTCAAGACTGTAGCCCTGCTCTGATAACCAAGAAGCTAATAATACAACTCCACTAGGCTGCAATTGTAATAATCGGTTTATTTTAGATTCATTATGGGTACTCATAGTACGAATATGGGATATAAAACAAACTATTACAAATCATAGGTTTATAATAAATGTAAAATTGGTACTATAAGTACCTAAATAATAATTAATATAAACTTAGTAATAGTGAGAATTTTTTGTAATCTATATCAACATGCTAAAATTACTGCAATTGCAAGGTTGTTAATACTTTGGTTGTGCGGTCTTTATGGGAGATTAGCCTCAAGGTGTTGGTGACTGTGCGGATTCTTCCAATCTAAATTTGAAGCTATGGATTACTTGATCTAGTTATCATTGAACTTTCTCAAATTTTAGATGCATTAACCGTGGAGCCGATACAGTAAAGTGCGTGATTTTTCCGGCCCTATCTCGATGAAAACTGACAAGTACTTCAAAGTTGGAGCGTGGGTATTTATCAACCATTAATGTAAAAACACAACAGCTTGACGTAACCCGTACCATTTGGCATGATCTTAAAAATTGTTCCACCATTCGAAGTACCTCCACCACTTGTTGTTCCGTATAAGAACGTACCATCAGAGATTAGCGAACCAAGCGGAAAACTTCCATTTCCGGTTCCGTTGAAGTCTAACAGTTTAGTGAATCCCGTTCCGTCAGGCAATATTTTAAAGATTGTTCCCAGGTTGTTTGCACCGCCTATGCTGGTCATACCGTACAAAAATGTACCATCAGAAAACAAGGAGCCGTAAGGGCTTGATCCATTGGAAGCTCCTGCAAAGTCCAACAACTTTGAAAAATCTGTGCCATCCGGTCTGATTTTAAAAAGTGTACCATGGTTGTTGGCCCCACCAGATTCCGCCATTCCAAAAAGAAAAGTGCCATCGTATAGCAATGACCCAGGAGCAAATACCCCACTGGTGCTTTCCTCGAAATCCATTAGCTTTAAATAACCACTCCCATCAGGTAATATTTTGAAAATTACTCCATCATTATTTGTACCGCCAGAGCCTGTCATACCATACAAATAGGTGGCATCTGAAACAAGTGACCCCCAGGGGTCAAGTCCGTTAGGTCCCGTAAAATCGAGAATCTTTGTGAACTGTGCGTAAACAGATACAGTTATAAAACATAAAAATGAAATGATGCAGGTTTTCATTTCGATTCATTTAAAAATTCATTTTTACCAGGAGGAAATTTTAAGGAATTCCGTGCTATATTTTTTATTAACCCCATTATAAATATATATAATAAAATTGCCTTTCTGTATATTCAATTGAGTTACTGCGCTTATCTTTTCAGGGTCAAATAGCCGGTTTCTGAATCACGTCCGCTGGTGAATTCGAGTTTATAGAAGTATGTACCCGAAGGAAGTTCATTTCCGTTTTTGTTCAATCCAGCAAACACCCTTGATTGATTATCGTAATTGTTGATTTCAAAAACAACTTCGCCCCAGCGATTGTAAATAGTGACTTTGTTGTTTTGAGTTTCGGGTAACAAGTGGATATTCTCAATTCGAAAGATGGGGTTCAGCAAATCACCATTGGCTGACACGGCATTAAAGATTTCGATTTCACCGATTACATTGATCTCAAATTGTTGTGAGGTACATTCACTAAACACGTCACATACACGAATGGTGATAAAATCGGTTCCCGCAAATGATGTACCTGCATAATTAATTTGCAGCACAGTTCCAGTGATAGATGCCGAAGCCCCACTGGTGGGCTGATTCATAATTGTTAAAGAGCTAAGATCAAGGTTATCATCAGCATCTGAAATCAAATCGATCAAATCTATGGTAACCATTCCACCTATTACAGTAGATAGTTCAGCGGTATTGATTATTGGTGCCGTGTTGTTGCAAGGTGCGGGGACCACGGTAACAGTAATGACATCCGAAGTAGGACTCGAGCAACCATCCGCATTTGTAACAATAACCGAATAAGTATCCGAAGCAGTAACGGATATCTGCTTTACTGTTCGGCATTTGCAATGCCGAACGACAGATGGTTGGGATTTAAAAATCCTAATAGTAAAACGACCCTGTCAAAATATTTCCAAATCCAGCAACCCCTTACGCACACCGTAAAAATCAGCACAACTGCTCAATAAGTACTCCTCCTCTTTTTCCACAATCCCTGCGCGGACGGGATTGAGATGTATATAGTCCACTCTCGAATCATACATTTCGCGACTACTAAGCTCCACTCCGTGGTATCCCTCTTCCCAAAACCAGATATGTCCATCTTTCTTCAATAACCATCGCAGCCATTGTCTCCTACTCTCCGATTCGTTATTGTCAATCGCCTCGAAAATTTTCTTGGCTGTGTGCTTTTTGAAATCGCGGATGACGTCACTGAGCTTATAGCCCTCCGACCTGATAATAAAATGACAATGATTGGACATAATTACCCAAGAATAAATTTTTAGCCCTTTATGCTTTTGGCAAAAGCGCAGGTTGTCAAGCAACATATCTGCATAAGCCCTTCGGGTAAACACATCCACCCATTGGTGTACAGTAAACGTTACAAAGTAAACCTCGAGCTGGTCGTAAATACGATAAGTGTGCCCCATTCTCAAAAATAAGCAAAGTGTTGCATTTGGTTTTTAGGATTACAAATCCAATTTTATCTGGG
>CAYTBO010000065.1:0-18538 GCA_964436055.1 uncultured Ohtaekwangia sp. | reverse complement strand
CTTGTGAACCGTCAAAAAAAGTTGAGAACCTGACAGATTATGAAGTAATTGAAAAGGATGATGATTTCAGAAAAACCATTCAGTCGGGAAATTTTGTAAAGCTCAGTGCCGGGTATACTTATTACGAATTTGAAAACAAAGATTCGGATACGCTGCTGGTAATGGTCCACGGGTTTTCCGTTCCTGCATACATTTGGGACTCTACGTTTTACGCAGCCATCGACAAGGGGTATGGTGCATTGCGATATGATGTATTTGGGCGCGGGTATTCCGATAATCCGGATGCAGTTTATGATGCTGCGCTATACTCAGGTCAACTTAAGGAGCTTCTTGATTCGCTCTCGATTACAAAGAAAATAAATTTGATGGGGCTATCTTATGGAGGCAGGACAATCAGTGCTTTCGCTTATCAATATCCTGAAAGAATCCAAAATTTAATCTATGTTGATCCTGCCGGTTTTGAAACGATATCATCTGAAAATAATTCTCCGGAGATGGTAACAGAGCAGGAGGTAACGGAATTTAAACAAAGTGATGCCTATAAAAATATGGCGGCCGGACAACTATCAGATTTTTATGATGCAAAACCGTTTGAGGGATGGGACAAAAAATATGAAGAAATGATGAAGTATAAAGGTTTTGTACGTGCCCTTCTCTCCACTCGCAAGAATAGCCCATCGATGGAGAATGAACAACGAGGTATTGCTCAATCCAACATACCGGTATTTTGCCTATGGGGCGAGCATGATACCGTAGTTGAATTGAGCAAAGTGAAAGAAAATTTAAACGACAGAGTTCCACAACTCAAACTGATCATCATACCGGAGGCCGGCCATTTGCCGCACATGGAACAAACATCTCAGTTCAACACCATTCTGTTTGATCAGATCATTCCAGGTAAGCACCTTTAGCTATAGTAAAAAAATATGACTTTTGAATCGCTCCTTTCAGCACACGGAATTGTGGCCAAGCCAGGCCAAAAATCACAGGGATTTGTTTCCGTGGAGGGAACACAGGTGCAAATGCCAGCCACGCTGATCGTGGGTGCGAAGCCCGGTAAGCAGATATTAATTACGGGTGGTGTCCATGGAGGAGAGTATCCATGTATTGAAACTGCCATTCAGCTTGCCCGGCAAATTGATCCAAAGCAGATTGAGGGAAGTCTGATAATTATTCATCCAGTAAACGTTCCTGCCTTTTTGGCCAAACTTCAATATTATGGACCCTATGATGGTAAAAATTTGAATAGAGTATTCCCGGGAAGTGCAAAAGGAACTGTAAGCGAAAGGATTGCGTATGCAGTGCATCAACTTCAACAGGCAGCCGATTTTTTTATTGACTTGCATGGAGGGGATATACATGAATCACTCGTTCCCTTTGTCATTTACTCTAACCTGGGCGGAGAGAAACTGGCAGAAGTATCAAGGAACGCATCGGCAGCATTGGGTTTTCCTTATGTAATAGGATCTGTTTCTGACAATGGATCTATTGGAGCGGCTGCGAAGACAGGCACACCTGGCTTTTTGGCGGAGCTTGGTGAATGCGGCCGATGGAGCGAAGATGAAGTTTCAAAATATGTAGCAGCTACGAAGAATGTGCTAAAGTCATTGGAAGTTCTTTCAGGCAAGGCTGATGTGTATGATGATGTGACCTTCCTATCAAAAATGCTGGTTTCCATTGCCGGTAGGGATGGGTGCTGGTATCCTGCAAAGAAATTGGAAGACAAGGTAAACAAAGGCGAAAAGCTGGGGGAGATAAGGGATTTTTTCGGGAACGTATTAACAACATATCATGCTGAAGATGAAGGCATTCTGCTTTATATAGTTACCTCGTTGGCAATCACAACGGGTGATCCCCTGGCAGCCATCGGGGTACTATAGCATCACTAAATCAAGGTTATATTTATTTATACAATCATAATTTGATTTGATTATGAAGACATTACTCATAGTTGTGCTGTTGCCATTAAGTATAGATGCTTTTTGTCAACAGGAAACAGCAAAGGATAGTCTCTATATTGTTACCTGCACCATCGGCACGCCATGGGATCAATCAATCTCTCCGACCCGGCAACCTTATTTCAATGATCACTCGAAGCATAATGCTGAGTTGAGAAAAACTGGAGTGATCACCCTCGGAGCGAGATATGCTGACAAAGGGATGATTGTTATTCATGCTCCGTCATATCAGCAAGCCAAAGAAATAATAACCAAGGACGTTGCAATTGTAAACCACCTCTTCGTTGCTGATATCAAAAATTTAAATGTTTTTTATCCCGGATGTGTGGAGCACTAGCTATTGCCCGGTTTTCAAAAATTCAAAGATCAATTCGTTGTCATCTCCTGATGTTGTGGCTATCAATGTATCGCCTTTCATTGCATATTCAATTTTTTTTGGGAAATCGTGATCTGGATTTTCACACACAAATCCGTTTGAGGTCAATTGGGTGAATTTAAAATAGACAGGCTCCGGATTTTCGATTACATCTGCCACATAGTACAAATCTCCGTCTTTGACAATGATCCTTAGTTTTTCAGTAAAAACAGTATCGAGGCCGTTCATATAAACACCCAAGCCTATTAACTCATGATTTGTAATTTTTTCCCACCTTTCAAAAGCAGATCTGCCTTCTTTAACACGAATCCTATTCCAATTGCCCATCAACCAATCCAATTTCTCAACATCTTTATCAGTTGATTTTTCGATGGTGCAGGACATTAATACGATGAGGTTTATGAAAAATGTAATGAATGATTTCATTTGACCGGGCTTAATTAAGCATCTAATTTATGCTAAAGTAATCTAATGGCGGAGCAAGATTTGTGCAAACAACAATAGTATATACATTTATGCATTTGTTTTAAAATTTTAATGTTCTTAGGATTTTGCATGGCAGCAATCCGAAACCCATGCGAGGAGGCACGTGAGCTGACTATAATTTTAGATAAGATGAGGTATGTAGATTAGGAAAATCTATATTTGTTATAACTTTCTTACTATTTTTGAAATTAATGAACTCTAGTTTAAAATCAAAAGGCAGCGACATGCTGCAGACAGCCGCTCAATTTGTTAATAGCACGTCTGCTCACATTTTTCTCACTGGCAAGGCTGGAACCGGTAAAACAACATTTCTAAAAAACCTTTCAACACAAACGCACAAACAATTTACGGTAGTTGCGCCTACTGGCATCGCTGCGTTGAATGCCGGAGGCGTGACCATTCATTCACAATTCTTATTACCCCTTGGCACTTTTTTGCCTGGACGATCGAATGAGACTTCTTTTCAGTCGGGTGAAAATTTCTATACCCAGGATACGTTGGCGAGAAAGCATCCGCTCAATAGCCAGCGCAAACAAGTCTTGCGATCCATTGATTTGCTGGTAATTGATGAGGTCAGTATGCTAAGGGCGGATTTGTTAGATGCAATTGATTATCGACTGAAATCAGCACGGGGAAACTTCCGGCAAAGCTTTGGAGGTGTGCAGTTGTTAATGATTGGTGATTTGTTCCAGCTACCACCCGTAGTGAAGAAAACGGAACTGAATTTGTTAAAAAATTTTTACAATAGCCCCTGGTTTTATGAGTCGCTTGCACTGAAGCAAGATGACTTTACGTACATAGAGCTTGATAAAATTTTCAGACAAAGCGATGAATTATTTATCCGCATCCTCAATAACCTTAGAAACAATACCCTTGAAGCTGAAGATGTTGAGGAGTTGAATAAACATTACAGACCACTGGACGAACTGAACCGGATTACTGAAGTAATTACACTCACTACCCATAATTACAAAGCGGATGAGATGAACCGGCAGGCCTTGAAGAATCTGCCCGGCCATTCCAGTTATTTTGCTGCTACCCTGGAGGGTGAGTTCCCGGAAAACCTGTACCCCGTTTTGGCAAGCCTTGAATTGAAGGAAGGCGCACAGATCATGTTTGTTCGCAACGACAATGATGACCAAATGTATTTCAATGGAAAGCTGGCAACCATCACGAAAATTAAAAATAATGTTATCGAGGTGATGATGGCTGACTCACATGCGTTGTATGAGTTGAAGAGGGAACTGTGGGAAAATAAAAGGTATTCGGTAAACGCTGAGACAAAGGACCTGGAAGATGAAGTGATTGGATCTTTTGAACAATATCCTATTAAACATGCCTGGGCTATTACGGTTCATAAAAGTCAGGGTCTAACATTTGAAAAAGCGATTATCGATGTGGAGCAGGCATTTGCCGATGGACAAGTTTATGTTGCCTTATCCAGATTGCGATCCCTGGATGGCTTGATTTTGAGAACTAAAATCAATCAACTGGTTGTCAGTACAGATCAACTGATTGTTTCGTTTACACAAGCCAATAACCGACCGACCGAATTGCATAAGGTAATGAAGCAGCAACAAGTTAAATTTATCAGCCGCCTGATTGATGCTACCTTCGAGTTTGATGCGCTGATAAAAAGCATAAATTTTGTAAGCAAAAATAGAAATGAAGTTGCCAGTCTTGCCGAATCAACCATGCAGCCAATGCTTGAGCAGCTTGCCGGTTCATTAATGGGAGAAAAGGAGAACACTCTTAAGTTCAGAAAGCAACTGCGAGGATTATTGGAGGCGAAGGATATCTCCGCGCTACTGAAACGCGTTCAGCAGGGCAGCGACTACTACAGAACTTTTTTGTGGCAACAGCTAAAATTACTTTTGCGTCATATTCAGGAAATGCGCCAACACAAAAGGGTAAAGACCTACCTGAATAGCCTTAGTGAATTAGATCAGTCTTTTATGAAGAAACTGGAGGAAGTTGATAAGTCACTTCACCTGATTCAATCTATCCTTCAGGAAAAGACAGATTATAATTTCACTGAGCAATCAAAACAAAGACTAACCACACGATCATTATTGCTCAAAGAATTGAATGAGCAAATGCCCGCTCAACCTCAAAAGGAAAAAAGGAGTAAAAAGGGAAGCAAGAAAAAAGAGGGCCCCAGTACATATGACATTACGTTACAAATGATTGAGTCAGGAATGGATATTGAGGCTATAGCAAAAGAGCGAGGCTTGGTTCCAGGCACCATTGAAGGGCATTTGGCCAAAGCGGTAGGGGCTGGAAGAATTAGCATATTAAAACTAATGACCCAACAAGAGGTAGAAGAAGTGGAACAGGCAATCAGAGAAATGCCGAAGGGATTTGTTTCAAAAGATTTGTATATAAAACTGAACGGAAAGTTTGGTTATGGAAAACTTCGCGCGGTAATGAATCATCAGCAGGCTGATGCTATCAATTCCGGGAAAGCAAAAGACTGAGTGATTTCTGATTAAATACTGGATGCTGGTCCTATTAATCGTTCCAGAGCGTGGTAGCTGGATTTTCCTTTTTTTCACCCTTAAATTAGAGTCTCGAGATAGTTACATTTTAACGCATTCTAAGGTTGAAATTCTGATAATTAAATATATTGTATAAACAGATTCCAGTTGGGTTGAACTAGTTGCCAACAACGATTCAAAAACACTTTTAATGAAAGTCCCCATGCTGAGTTGATCGTGAGGAAAACATAATAGCGAAATGATTGTTCTAACCGAATAAATGTTAAATGTGATGGAAGCAAACAGATCATCTGAATTTGAATATCCTGTAAGCGAATTGATTCGCTTAAGGAGAAGTAGAAGAGCCTATGCAAGCAGATCAATTGAGGCGGAGAAAATAAAATCATTATTTGAAGCGGCACGCTGGGCACCCTCCAGCATGAATGAACAGCCATGGAAGTACATCTATGCGACAAAGGCAACTTCTGACCTTTGGAATAAAATCTTTGATTCCCTGACAGCAGGCAACCGAATTTGGGTAAAAGATGCTCCCTTGTTGATTGTCAGCCTGTCGCGTAAATACTTTTCTGGAAATGATATGCCAAACGAGAGTGCCCGGTATGATATGGGTGCTGCCAACGCATTTCTTTCATTACAGGCTACCGAGCTGGGATTGAATGTACATCAAATGGGTGGATACGATCCTTCCCGGTTGAAATCAAATCTAAACATACCTGATGAATATGACCTCGGTGTTGTCATGGCAGTAGGTTATCTTGGTAATGCCGAACAGCTACCGGAAAATCTGAAGCAAAGAGAAGAAGGACCCAGATTCAGATTTGTTCAGGAACAGTTTGTGATGAACACTTCGTTCTGATAGTAGCACGAGTTTATTGAAAAGTTGACTTTAATAAATAATGGTGTCACATTGATTTTACTCCTTAGGCTGATTGTTTTTACTCGTTTCGGATACCTGTTTTTTTGCTTACCGACCAAAAGAATTTTCTACCTGC
Organism: uncultured Ohtaekwangia sp.; assembly: GCA_964436055.1. Lineage (GTDB taxonomy): Bacteria > Bacteroidota > Bacteroidia > Cytophagales > Cyclobacteriaceae > ELB16-189. The sequence continues at coordinate 12,228 of CAYTBO010000065.1, read as the reverse complement.
TCTACAAAGAAATAGCCTCCTTTTAAAAAGGAAATGACCTATTTAAGAACTAAAAACCCTATTTAGAAGAGAGTTGGATTGCATTTCTGGCATACTTTGTGGTAATTGAGCAGCTATAACCAACCAATTACCCATAATGAAAAAATATCTATTAGTTATTGGCTTTTTAGGAGCGATGCTATTTACAGCCAACGCGCAGGATTACAAAAATTTCCGCGTTGGCCTTGGTTTAGGCTATGCTTCCCCGGGTGGAGAAGGAGCTAAAGGGGGAGTACTACTTTACCTTGAACCCTCTTATAGGGTTAATGATCAAATTGCTGTAGGACTTAGATTAGAAACTGCAGCGATGGCAAGAGGTGTCGCATTCAGTGGCACTGGAACAACCGCGACTTCAGATGCTGAAGTTTCGGCAAACGCATCTTACACCATTAATGGACAGTATTATTTTTCTAATGGCACATTCCGGCCATTTGCAGGATTAGGGTTTGGTATTTATTCCCTGGCATCTGTAAGTGCAAGTGTGACAGGAGGATCAGGTGGATCCAGCTCTACAGTTGAAGCTTCTGCTTCAACAAGTGAATTTGGGTTTTATCCTCGACTCGGCTTTGATGCAGGCCACTTCACTATGCAGGTAGAATACAACCTCATACCAGCAACTGAGTCACTGGTAGTATCTGGCACAAGCACATTTACTTCTGAGGCAAAAAACAGTTACCTCGGTGTGAAACTTGGATTCTTTATTGGTGGAGGAAAAAATTAATTAGAAGCTTAAGAAATGAAGGTCATCTTGTGGATGACCTTCATTTTTTTTGACCAATTACTCATTCTTCAAAGCCTGTGCAGGATTTATTTTAGTATGTTAAATAAAGCAACTCAATCCAACAGGAAAAGGAAGCCAATAATCAGAAGATAACGGGTTGATAATATTATCATAATTTCAAATCAGTATTAGTCTTATCTTTGAAAGATGAGACTAATACTTATTTCTTTCGTTATCGTGGTGATGAATTCTTCTGAAATCCTTGCGCAAAACCTTCCCACCTTCGATGTGCAGGGTCATCGGGGTGCGCGCGGCTTACGACCAGAAAACTCTATCCCGGCTTTTATCCTCGCATTGGATTCCGGAGTGACTACCATCGAGATGGATTTGGCGGTTACGAAGGACGGAAAGCTAGTGGTTTCGCATGAGCCTTGGATGTCAGCCGCTATCTGTTTGAATCCGGCCGGGGAAGAAATCACATCAAAAGATGAGAAAACATACAACATCTACCAGATGAACTACGCTGAGGTAGAAACCTTCGATTGTGGTTCCCGAGGGAATAAGCGATTCCCGGAACAGGAAAAAATGAGGACCACCAAACCGTTGCTCAGTGATTTAATTATTGCGGTTGAAAACCATATCAAGAGTTATACTCTATTTGAAGTCGATTACAATATCGAGATAAAAAGTCATCCGGATGGAGATGCTACTTTTCATCCGGCACCAGCGGAATTTTCTGATATGGTGCATGAGCTGTTGGATCAATATCTTCCCATGAGTCGGGTGATTATTCAGTCCTTCGATTTCAGGGTTTTGAAGTATTGGCATGAAAAGTATCCGGATATCCGGTTGGCCGCCTTGGTGGAAGACCGCAAGTCAGTTGAGTTTCATTTGGCAGAATTGGGTTTTGAGCCGGCTATTTATTCTCCGTACTATATGCTACTCAACAAATCTAAAGTGGATTTACTGCATCAAAAGAAAATCAAAGTAATTCCATGGACTGTCAACGAAATATCCGAGATGCTTGCGTTGAAAGGCATGGGTGTCGATGGGTTTATTACCGACTATCCGGACAGGGCCAGGCAGTTTGTCTACACCTTGAATATCGTACCCAAAGATCAAAAATAACCCGGTTCAGGTTTCTAAATCGATGAATTTGTTAAAATTTGTGGAGTTTAATTCTATGAATTTTAGATAATTATTTCATTCGGCCGTTAGTTCGCGGTTCGGGTTAGAAATTTCTTTATTCTTACGTGTAAAAATGAATCTAAAAAAATGGCTAAAATTAAATATGACATATACGGCATGGGTAACGCCCTTGTGGATATTGTTACCGAGGTCGACAATGACTTCTTTAAGAATAATAATATCGAAAAAGGGGTGATGACGCTGGTAGATGAAAAGCGCCAGCTTGAACTCATGAAAGTAATTGACATGAAAAAAAGCCGGATGGCAGCGGGAGGGTCAGCAGCCAATACCGTAATCGGTCTCAATCAATTTGGTGGTAAAAGCTATTACACATGCCTGGTAGCTCATGATGAGCTAGGAAAATTTTTTCTTGAAGACTTAAAAAGAAATGGTGTGGAAACCGATCTTAAGTATGAGAATTGCCCTCCTGGTCATTCAGGCCGTTGTCTGGTGATGACTACGCCTGATGCTGATCGTACCATGAATACTTTTTTGGGGATGAGTTCTTTTCTGACAGCCCAACACGTAAATGAACAAGCCATCGTCAATTCAACCTACGTGTACTTGGAAGGTTACCTGGTGGCAAGCCCCAAAGGTACAGATGCACTTCTGGAAGCAAAACGACTCGCTGAGAAAAATAAAGTGCATACGGCACTTACTTTTTCAGATCCCAATATGGTTCGATACTTCTTTAAAAATTTTGAACAAGTAATTGGAGCCAGTGTGGATCTCCTTTTTTGCAATGAGGAGGAAGCCATCATGTTTACTGGAACAGACTCGATAAAAGAAGCCAGAGAGAAATTAAGGCAAGTAGCTAAAAAATTTGCTATCACCCTGGGCGCCAATGGTGCATTAATTTTCGATGGTGACACCTTTATTGAAATTGAGCCGTATAAGGTAAGAGCACTGGATACCAATGGAGCAGGGGATATGTTCGCAGGAGCTTTCTTGTATGGAATCACACATGGGCACAGCTATGCCGAAGCGGGCAAGATTGCATCCTTGGCTTCATCAAGAGTAGTGTCTCAATTTGGACCAAGATTGGAGCCGGAGCAGGCAAAAAAAGTATTGAAAGATCTTATTGAATCGTAATTTTAATTTTTGATAACCGCAGGAGTGCGTGAATTGGATCGGTCTCAGCAGTGGTGTGCAATGCATGAAAGGAGGGCAAGACACATTAATTTGGGTCGATTCAGTAGATATCCGCCAAGACAGGACACACATTTGGCAAATCCGGAATTGGATTACTGATTTGTCAAATTATAGTATCTTTGTTTTATGGTTGAAAGAGCTGCAGCTACAAAATTAAAACAATTGTCCAGAAAGTTTCCGGTAGTGGGTTTGCTAGGACCTCGACAATCCGGCAAAACTACACTGGCCAAAGAGTTGTTTCCTAAAAAACCCTACGTGAGTTTTGAAAACCATGATACGGTGCAATTGGCCGTTAATGATCCACGAACGTTTTTGCAACTTTATAAAAATGGTGCTGTGTTTGATGAAATCCAGCGTGCCCCACAATTGTTTTCGTACCTGCAAGAAGTAGTGGACAACCATTCAAGCAAAGCGGGATTGTTTCTCATCACAGGTTCACAAAATCTACTGCTACTCGAAACCATTACCCAAACCCTGGCGGGCAGAGTGGCCTTTATCCAACTCCTTCCTTTTAGCCTTGCTGAGTTATCAACAACACCCTTCCACAAACAACCCCTGGAAAGTTTTTTACTGAAAGGCGGATACCCCAGGCTCTATCAACAAAAAATAAAACCAACCGACTACTACCCTAATTATCTGCTTACGTATGTGGAGCGCGATGTAAGGCAAATAAAAAACATCACCAACCTCGGTTTGTTTCAGCGATTTTTAAAAGTATGTGCCACCCGAACGGGTCAACAAATAAATTATTCGGCCATTGGCAATGATTGTGGAGTCGATCAAAAAACAGTGCTCAACTGGTTAGGGATACTGGAGGCAAGTTTTATTGCCTTTCGGCTACAACCCTTTTATAAAAACCTCGGCAAGCGATTGGTGCAAATGCCCAAACTTTATTTTTATGATACAGGACTTTGTTGTTCGTTATTGGAAATAGAAAACGAAAAGCAACTTGCCAACCACCCGCTTCGCGGATCGCTACTTGAGAACTTTATTATCGTTGAACTCCTGAAAAATCGACTCAACAAAGGCCTCCGCAGCAATTTATATTATTGGCGCGACCGCACCGGACACGAAATTGACGTATTGCTGGAACAAGCGAATGGAGCAGTGCCCGTAGAAATTAAATCATCAGCCACATTTCACTTAGACTTTCTAAAGGGGTTTAGGTATTGGCAAAAACTCAATCCTAAAGTAAAAGACAGTTATCTTATTTTTACCGGTAAAGACGGAGCAATAGAAAAAACTAAAATTTTAAACTGGAGGAATGTGGGGGCGATTAAAAACTAATATGCCAGATATGGATCTTATCAATCAATGAAGATCATTTATAAATGATCTTCATTTTTTTATGAGTTACTCATTCTTCAACGCCTGTGCAGTATTTAATTTAGTATGTTAAATAAAGGAACTTAATCCAACAGGAAAAGGAAGATAATGGGTTGATAATATTTTATCGTAATTTCAACTCAGTATTAGGGTGGCTAAAAAATTTGCTATCACCCTGGGCGCCAATGGCACATTAATCTTCGATGGTGACACCTTTATTGAGATTGAACCGTATAAGGTAAGAGCAGCGGATACCAATGGAGCAGAGGATATGTTTGCCGGAGCATTTTTACGCGGAATCACACATGACATAACGTATGCGGAGGCAGGCAAAATTGCATCCCTGGCCTCTTCACGCGTGGTATCACAATTTGGTCCACCGCTGGAACCAGAACAGGCGAATAAAGTATTGAAAGATCTGATTGAATTATAATACAACTATGAGACAGCTTTTTCTTATTCTGTTGTTACTTTGTATTAGTGTTGATATTAAGGCTCAATCCCCGAAGATTGAATTTACAGAATACGATCTTGAAAATGGTTTGCATGTCATTCTTCATCAGGATAAAACAACACCGATTGTAGCAGTTTCTGTTTTATACCATGTAGGCTCTAAAAACGAAGACCCCGAGCGCACTGGTTTCGCACACTTTTTTGAACACCTCCTTTTCGAAGGTTCAAAAAACATCAAGCGTGGCGAGTTTGATAAATACATCACTAATGCAGGAGGCACCAACAATGCCAATACTTCCAACGACCGAACTTTTTATTATGAGATACTTCCATCCAATCAATTGGAATTGGGCTTGTGGCTGGAATCAGAAAGAATGATGCACGCACGAATTGATCCGGAAGGTGTGGAAACACAAAGAGAAGTAGTGAAGGAGGAAAAACGTCAACGCATGGACAATCAGCCGTACGGAAGTATTCTCACGGAAATATTAAAACGTGCCTATACAGTCCATCCTTACCGGTGGCCAACCATCGGGTCCCTAGATCATTTGAATAAAGCTACGCTGGAAGAATTCATGGATTTCTATCAAACATTTTACGTCCCCGAAAATGCTACACTCTCGATTGCAGGTGATATGGATATTGAGGAAACAAAAAAAGCAATAGACAAATATTTTAAAGATATAAAACGAGGTGGAAAGTCAATTCCTCGTCCTAACGTGGTAGAACCAGCGCAAACAGCAGAGATCAGGGATGTTGTTTTTGATAATATTCAGTTGCCTGCAGTAATTCAAACTTATCACATGCCCGCACAGGGTACAGATGATTCCTATGCATTGAACATGCTCAGTACGCTGCTTAGCGGAGGACAGAGCTCCCGCATGTATAAGTCGTTGGTTGATGAACAGAAAAAAGCTTATGCAGTGCAGGCATTTCCTTTTTCTTCTGAAGATCCGGGTCTTTATATTGTATTTGGTTTATCTAATGTAGGTGTGTCTGTTGATGATCTGGAGGCTGGCATGGATGAAGAAATAAAAAAGGTTCAGAATGAATTAATTTCTGAGAAAGAATTTCAAAAGATTCGTAACCAGATAGAAAGCGACTACGTGCAGGGCAATTCTTCCATGATTGGAATTGCCGAGCAACTGGCAGACTATCATGTATATTATGGAGATGCTGGGCTAATCAATACAGAGCTTGATAGGTTCATGAAAATTACGCGGGAAGACTTGCAACGCGTAGCCAAAAAATACCTGACCAAAGAGAACAGAGTGGTATTGCACTATCTTCCGAAATCAGCGCAACAAAAACCTAATGAAACCAAGCTAAAAAGTGACAACTAATTTATAGTCAAAAGAGGGTAGAATGAGATCATTTATATTAATCAGTCTTATTGTTATTAACACTTGTGTAGCATATGCACAAGTAGACAGAGCTAAACCACCCGTTCCGAAACCAGCGCGAGAAATTGAAATTGGCGAATATCAGTCTTTCACCATGAAGAATGGCTTGCAGGTTTTTGTGGTGGAAAATCACAAACTCCCGAGATTACAATTTTCAATTCAGCTAAAACATGATCCTATTCTGGAAGGTGAAAAGGCCGGTTTCGTATCAATGGCTGGAAACCTAATGGGTACAGGCACTACTTCAAGAACTAAATCACAACTGGATGAAGAAATAGATTTTATTGGCGCCACCCTCAGCACCAGTGCTGGTGGATTGTTTGCATCCAGCTTAACGAAACATACCGACAAGTTGCTTGAGTTAATCACAGATGTACTCTACAATCCATCTTTTAAGCAAAGCGAACTCGATAAGATAAAAACACAAACTTTATCAGGTTTATCGGCTGGTAAGGATGATCCAGGTACCATTGCAGCCAATGTTAGAAGTGTGCTTTTGTATGGAAAGGACCATCCCTATGGTGAAATAACAACAGAGAAATCAGTGGAGGCCATTACGCTGGAAGACTGTATAAATTACTATCAAAAATATTTCAGACCGAACAACGCCTATCTGGTAATGGTGGGAGACATTTCTTTCAAAGAAGCGAAGAAAATTGCCGATAAAAACTTTGGCAATTGGAAAGAAGGCGAAATCGAATCCCAAAAATTTAGAGTTCCCACAACACCAGAAAAAACTTATGTAGCATTAGTGGATAGGCCTGCATCGGTACAATCAATTATCAACTTTGCTTATCCCATAAATCTGAAAATAGGAAGTGAAGAAGTATTGAAGGCGCGTGTGATGAATCAAATCCTGGGTGGAAATTTCTCTTCGCGATTAAATCAGAACCTGCGTGAAAAACACGGCTATACATACGGTTCTGGATCACAATTAACAAGTGACAATCTGGTTGGGAGGTTCACAGCATCGGCCAGTGTTAGAAATGAGGTGACCGATAGCGCTATATACGAACTGATGAATGAGTTGAAAAGAGTAGCCAACGAACCAGTAAGTGCCGATGAGCTGTTGGCAGCAAAAGCTTCCATAGCAGGATCTTTTGGTCGCTCCCTTGAACAACCTCAGACCATTGCAAGCTTTGCTGTGAATACCGCCCGATACAATCTACCGAAAGATTACTACTCAACTTTCCTTCAAAGATTGGAATCTGTAAGTGTTGATGATGTTCAAAGTATTGCAAAAAAATACATAAGACCTGATCAGGCTTATATTGAAGTAGTTGGCAGAGGATCGGAAATAGCTGATAAGTTAAAACAGTTTGGCGAGGTAAAGTACTACGACATTCATGGCAATGAGTACACACCAGACACTCAACCTGAAATTCCACCGGGTCTTACAGCCGAAAAAGTTATTGATAAATACCTGAATGCCCTGGGAGGAATTCAAAAACTAAAAACGGTGAAGTCAATAAAATTGGTGTACAAGGCTGAAGCCATGGGAAATGAACTTACGATGACGCTAATAAAATCGCTTCCCGATAGAGGATTGATGGAAATAGCCTCCGGAGGAATGGCGTTATATAAAGTGGTGCAGCGAGGCAATGACATTACCGTAACTTCAATGGGCCAACCGGCCGAAGTAGGCAAAAGCGAAATGGAAAAATTGATGTTTGAGCGAGCTATATTTCCTGAACTCAACCTTGAAGGCATTTCAACCAAAATCGTTAAGGCTGAAACCCATGAAGGCGAAATAGCTTATGCTGTGGAACTTGGCTTTCCATCGGGTGCTAAAACGATACATTATTATAGCGCCAAGACAGGTTTAAAATTGAAACAGGAAGATATTGTAAATACACCTCAGGGTGATGTAATGAATGTAACAACTGTATCGGGCTATCATGAACAGGAAGGAATGAAGTTCCCTCAACGGATTATCCAGCTTATGGGGCCAATGAGCCTGTCATTTGATTTGGAAGAAATTCAAATTAACCCGAGTGTAGAAGAAGGTGCTTTTAAGTAATTTTTCATCAAAACCCCTCTTTTCCGATAGTTTTGCGCATGCTCCAACCTTGGATAATTTAAAAATCCTCAGCATCTTTGCAGCCCTTTAGAAAACAAAGGTAAATCGATATTGAAATGAAAAGGACTTACCAACCCTCCAAGAGGAAGAGAAAGAATAAACACGGTTTCCGCGAAAGAATGGCAACAGCCAATGGCCGTAGGGTAATAGCCTCTCGCAGAAGGGCTGGTCGCAAGAAACTGACCGTTTCTGACGAGAAAACACCGAAACACTAATAGCGCCTCATGGCATTTAGCCTTTGAGGATTCATTAATTTGGCCTCATGGGGCAATTCTCCTTTCATAAAGACGAAAGATTAAAGAAGGAAAAATTGATCAAGGAACTCTTTGCCAGGGGTTCCTATTTTAATTTTCATCCCATAAAGGTCATTTATCTTCAGCAACCTGACCTTAAAAATCCGCACAAGGCGCTTTTTACCGTTTCGGTAAGGTTATTTAAGAAAGCTGTCGACAGAAATAGGATAAAACGAAGAATCAGGGAGTCTTATCGCCTAAAGAAATCAAGTTTAAAAGAGTCTCCTAAATTGCTGGTTGGTTTTATTTATACCTCTCCTCAGGTGCTTCCATACGCTATAATTGAGAAGGCAATGACCAGGGCAATAGAAAAATTGAATAGACTGGAAAGTTCAACAGCAAAGCAATAACCATAAAATTGTGGGTTTCGTATATTTACAAATGGGAGGTAAGGCGGCAGCTGTTAATAAGCTGAGGTTGGCTGCCTTGCTATCGAACTAAGTATGTCAATAAAAAAAAGTACATGAAGTATAGAAAAGTCCTGATTGGTTTATTGTTGTCAGTCACTGTAATTGCTGCAATCTCATTCACCGCTCCAAGTGAGAAGTATTTCGACATAGCCAAAAGTCTCGACATTTTCGCCACCTTGTTCAAAGAAGTAAATACGTATTACGTAGACGAAATAGATCCTAAGGATCTGGTTGATAAGGGAATTCATGGCATGCTTGAGTCACTGGATCCCTACACCGATTACATTGCGGAAGAAGACCTTGAAGATTTCAGTATTCAAACGACAGGTCAGTATGCGGGCATTGGCGCCTTGATAGGGAATATTAATAACAAAATAGTGATCACTAATCCTTACGAAGGATTCCCCGCATACAAAGCTGGTTTGCATGTAGGTGATCAAATCGTAGAAGTTGACGGCATCAACGTTAGCGGAAAGTCAACTTCTGAGGTGAGTAACTTATTGAAAGGAAAGCCAAACACCACCTTAAAACTTGGCGTTAAGCGCCATGGTAAAAGTCAGGAAATTTCCCTGAGTATCAATAGAGAGAAAATCAAACTGAGCAATGTAGCTTTTAAGGGAATTGTCAAAGAAGATGTCGGGTATATCAAACTGGATGACTTTACACCAGGAGCTGCCAAGGAAGTTGAAGAAGCAGTGATAGCGCTGAAAAAACAAGGAGCAAAGAAATTGATCCTTGATTTGCGTGATAATCCGGGCGGTCTGTTATACGAAGCTGTAAATATTGTTAACACTTTTATTCCTAAAGGACTGGAAGTAGTTTCTACAAAAGGAAAAGTAAAAGACTGGAACAAGACGTATGTATCATTAAACAATCCATTAGATACTTCAACACCCCTGGCTGTGCTGACAAGCGGTGGAAGTGCTTCTGCTTCGGAGATTGTAGCGGGGGCATTGCAGGATTATGACAGAGCTGTACTCGTCGGGCAACGTACTTTTGGAAAGGGATTGGTGCAAACGACAAGACCACTTTCGTACAATGGACAACTTAAGGTAACCACGGCAAAATACTATATTCCTAGTGGCCGGTGCATCCAGGCCCTTGACTACGCACACAGGCATGCAGACGGTACGGTCGATAAAATTGCTGATTCCCTTAAATCAGAATTTTTGACTAAAGGAGGGAGAAAAGTGTACGATGGCGGAGGCCTTGATCCGGACATAATTATTGAAGATGAATTTCTTAGTCCTGCCGCTATTCAGCTTTTTACATCCGGAAATATATTTGAGTACGCAAGTTTGTATCGTTCCCAGCATCCCGAATTTATACCCGCTTCAGATTTCAAGTTGTCAAGCGATGAGTATACTAAATTTGGCGAGTGGCTCAAATCAAAAAATTTTGTGTTTTCATCAGGGCTGGAGGAACAAATGAGAAGACTGATTGAAGTGGCCAAACAGGAGCGGTCATTTGATGAATTACAACCTCAGTTGACCTCGCTTGAAAAACAGATTGAGCAAAGCCGATCCGAGGATTTAGTTCGGTATAAAAACGAAATAACGCAAATGCTTTCAGAGGAGATTGCATTTCACTATGGACTTACCAAAGCAAGAGTTGAGCAATCATTACCATTCGATAAGGCGGTAACGGAAGCATCACGTCTGCTTCATGAAGATTCGCAGTACAAAATGCTGCTGTCTAAAAACTGATGTCTCTTATACTAAGTATTGAGACGGCAACTCCGGTTTGCTCTATCGCGCTGCATTCATCCGGAAATGTTATCGCAACTTCTCATCTTTATATCAATCAATCCGCATCCTCCAAACTGGCATTGATGATTGATGAATTGTTAAAGCGATGCGAATTGGAGCCAAAACAATTGAGCGGTATTGCCGTTTCAGCTGGCCCGGGTTCTTACACTGGGTTGCGCATTGGAGTGGCTACAGCAAAGGGGATGTGCTACTCACTGTCAATACCCCTCATGGCAGTCAATACATTAGTGTGTCTTGCCAAACAGATAAAAAATCAATTCCGTAATGATGAACTACTATGCCCAATGCTTGATGCAAGAAGGATGGAAGTTTATTGCCAGCTTGTTACTACTAAGGGTGAGATAATAGAAGTGACACAAGCCAAAGTTATAGATGAGTTAAGTTTTAAAAATCATCTCGATGAAAGTGTAGTTGTATTTTTTGGAAGTGGTGCGGAAAAATGTAGGGAAGTATTAAGGAACAAAAACGCAATATTTCTTTCAGATATCCATCCATCAGCTCACCAGATTGGGGAATTGGCAAACGAGAAGTTCTATAACAAACAATTTGAAAATGTAGCTGAATTTGAACCTTTTTATTTGAAAAATTTCTTGATAAAAAAACCAAAATCATCACCTTGATGTTTGGCTTTACATAAGACCATGAGTGTGGAAATAATATGAGCGAGGAAATAATAAATAAGGTGGCAACCAGTGCGTTAAAGACATTTGATCTGGAAAGCTTCTATGAGCCAGGTGAAAGAATGGTATTGGATATTAAAGATCAACTTTTTCAGGGACAGATTTTGAAGGAGAAAGGTTTCAGAGAATTCATTGAAGTAAAAGACTGGTCAGTATATGAAAAAAAGCATGTGGCCATTCAATGTTCTGCAGAGGCCGTTGTCCCTACATGGGCTTACATGCTTTTGTCATCCGCATTGACCCCCTTTGCCACAACCATAATTTTTGGAAGCCTGGAAGATTTAGAGGTCATGTTGTTTAGAAAGAACCTGGATCAGGTTAATTGGAGTTCTTTTAAAGAAGCCAAGATTGTAATTAAAGGATGCAGTAAGGTATCCGTTCCAAATACCATTTATGTAGAGGTTACAAACAGGTTGGCCGGAATAGCTTCAAGCATCATGTTTGGGGAGCCCTGTAGTACGGTACCAATTTTTAAACGAAAACCTCGGAATTAAGGCCCTTTACATTTTAGTAAAACTTTTTGTCCCTTCTTTGCTAAGAAGGCTTTAAAGTTTACCTTTGCGCTCCCTTTTGGGGGAATACGGGGTTAATCAGATGGATTAGCTCGTTGACTTGAGTGGTGAAGTCGCATTGAATTTTCTGAATATCAATGATTTAGACAGTTCACGCGTTCTTTGAATGGATGTAATTTGATAGCGGACCCGTATAGAATCG
>CAYTBO010000064.1:0-18682 GCA_964436055.1 uncultured Ohtaekwangia sp. | reverse complement strand
AAAAACAACACATATGTGAAGCTTTACAAGCACAATCAAATTTAGTGGAAATAAACTATTTTTCTACCCTAATTATTAGAATTTCCTTAAATTTAGAGACTATATTTTGGTAAGTTCTTTAGGGGTTTCTCAGAACAAAACGTAAAATAAGTTGTATTTTTTGAAGCCATCAAGATGGTTATTTTGACCCTACTGGAAAAAGAGTAGGAAGAAATCTTCAACTACATTGACTTGGTCATACGTGATATGTAAATCAAAAAAGCCTATGCCTCTTAAAACTTTTCATGAACGTTTCAAGTAAAATAATATCGCCTGCCGCTATCAATGCGCTCAAAGATGCGCTCACTCATATCTATTGGACTCGGCCGGATTTAAAAAGATTTGTTTACAATACTATTTCTAACAAGGCCATCGTAGCAACTATTGACTGGTCGACTCAAACAAAATACGAGAGTGTGGTCCCTCCTGGATAGTATAAATCGGGATTGTAATCTCCGGAACCCCTGTATGAGAACTAACGGGAAAGTCTACAAATTTCCCCAAAGAAGACGATGTTGGAGAAACAATATTAACACTGGGGTAATTATTATTTGAGGCCGTCTGTGCTACTCCATTAGAAGGAAAAATCCAACATAGGGCATATGGCCATATTAAAACAAATTTAATCCTTTTCATTGCTTGATTTTAGAATTCCTAAAACATCTTTAAGTTCTTCCAGGGAAGTGAGACGGTAATCCTTTTCGAAGACATGGCCTGGTGCTACTGCCCCGTTGAGGTCTACTTTAACTTCCTGGCTGGCCGCATTTGGTGTTAGGGGAATTATTGGATTTTTTAGAGGATCCTGGGTATACCCAAATTTGACAAAAAAAATTATTGACAGGAGCAGGTAGATTCTTATCGCCATAGACATGAATTTAGGCTAAAATTAAGTTTTTGCTCATTTACAAAAAAGACGTTTTTAAGTATTTTATTACATCACCCAAGATCTTTAAATTTAAAATATCTAATGTTCCTGATGATTTGTCTTTTGCGCTTTTAGTGGTTTTTACCAAGGTTTATCGCTACGGTACAATACGATTGAAGGAAAAAGCCAAGATAAATAATAGGATTTTTATTTAATATAATCCTTAATATTACATGATGGAGATCACTATAGGATAATTCCCGAAACCTTACTTGATTCAATGTCGGGCTATCCTAATGCGCTAAATGCCTGGGGACAATGCCTGGAATACAGAGAATTTAGTCTCAAAGGCTAAATAGTCACACCTTAAAAACCTCAAACAGGTTTGTTTACTAATAAAATCAATTGGATTGTGTTGGAAAAATCTGCAAGAAAGTAGAACTTTAAATCGAAAACCTTGCAGATTTTGGAAATTCATAGAATGTAAAGCATTGAACTAAATGCTATCGCTGTTGCGCGGCTGACTTCGTTTTGATTGCTATAGAAAGGTTGTAGTCCGCGCAAATCATCAGGGGCGGGCGCAGCCCGCCCCTGATGATTTGTTGTGCGACTGCGGAGAACCCGATTGCCTAGCACACCTGTGTGCCGAAGCTTTGCGCAGGCACACATAGGCTCCTAATTCATTAGAAAGAATCCATCGTTTTAATACTTTAAGAAAATAAGTTTTTAAGGGACGACTAAATATCTCTTGCGGGAATTCCGTTAAACGAAAAAGTGGTAGCGGATCTGAGGGAAGTGGGTGAAAAGATGAATGTTCCGTTTTGATCTGAGGATCAGAAATTCATAAACCCAATATTTGCGCCTACCCTGAATATCCACGGACTTGGATAGGGTGATGGGTCATTAGGGTTGGCCTGTTGCCTAAACGAGAAATTATATAACCCTATCACAAAGAAGCTGGAACGTCTGCCTAAAGGAAATACATAACCGGCTCCTCCTAAAAAACTATCGAAGGTTTGGCGAAAGGTAGTGGTCGCACTGGTTGGGAATTCAAAGTTCAAATGTTCGTATTCCGTATGAAGAAACAACTCAGGAATAACATAATAACGGGCAAAAACGCTCATGCCATAGTCATTCAGTTTAATATTTGGATTTACCAGTTTATAATTAGTATACCGGTATTGCAGACCAATGCCTGGCGTAAATCTGGTTGTCAGTCTGTAGCCAATGATAGGCGACACAGAGACAAAATCCTGGGCGTTATTGAATCCAAGCCCCATACCGCCTCCGGTATAAACTCTTTCCCTCCAGTCAACGCCCTTCATGCTTTGACCTCCAAAACCGCTGCTGCGCTGAGCTAGCGCCTCCGAGCAAACGACCAGTAGGGAAAAAAGTATCAAAAATCGGATCATAGACTAGTTCTCAACAATAATAAAGACATCTTCTGTCTCCTTTTTCATCAAGTACTTTTCACGTGCAAACTTCTCTAAAAGTTCTCTGTTAGTCATTAATTCTTTTCTGTCTTTTTCAACTTCCTGTGTTTTTTGCTCATAATACTCCTTTTCAGCTTGCAGTGACCTGAGTTTTGAACTCATTTTAAACCTGTTGATTAAGTCATTGGAATCGATAAAAGTCATCCAGATCAGAAAGGACACAATGGACAAAAAATAGAAATTCTTAAGAAGGGGGGGTACTTTACGAAACATAGTTTAAAAAATGGTTTAACGAAGATAGAAATTTAACCTGAATATCCTCAAAATCCCGCACCAGGGCGCATAAAAGTATTGTAAAGTTCGTCATCACCAGCACGTGCGCCCTTTAATTAAACTAAAGGGGAACCCTCCCTTAATTCCCTTAGAGAACCTTCGCGTGTAAGCCTTTTTAGAGGAAAGGGACGAGTACTGGATTGCAAAACGGTTGTACACCTCATATCACCATTAAATCCGATACCATTCTTCTTCCCTCAGCACCTCATTCCTTCCATTTAACTTAGTCATCACAGCCAATTTCATTTTGCCCTTACCTTTCCAGTATATCTGGACAGGATATTCCATTTCCGTAATAGGGTCAACGTAAACTCCCATGCTTTTGTATTGAAGCTTACTGTGCATAAGGTGCTTTATGATTTTAAATCCAAGTAGTTCTTTACCCACCAGTTTTAAATCTGCCCAAACAACCTCAGCCTGAAACACAGAATCCTCATGGTGTAAAATGATCCTTATAGTATGCGCTTCGTTTGTCCATAAGCCAGTCAGTCTGGTATCCAAATCAGTGCGTGCATTCCTTACGTTAAGGGCAAACAACATGCCCAGCACCACAACAACAAAGACAACAATCATGTATATAATAGGGTAGTACGTTTCCATTTCTTTTAGATCATTTTAAGGCATTCACCAGTTTCCATTCTTCACTTTTTATAATATTTTGATTCCTGAGAAAACACACACTCAGTGTATTCGCATTCTTCATTTTTATCATCAAATCAAATTCTTCAAGGGTATAAGGATCAATGTATTTTCCTTTACTCCACTTCCAGGCAGACTTGAGTTGCACGTTATCGACCACCATCTTGCCGACAACCGGCTTATCATTCACCTGGTTGATTTGAGCGGAAACAACGTGCCCATGAAGATTCGAGTCTTGCCCGTGAATCATTATCTGCAACGTATCCGCTTGATTGGCCCAAATGCCGGAAAGCTTCCACGCCAGAAAGTTTGGAGTGCCAGGTATCCCGATTACAATCAGGAATGCGAGGAATAGGCCGGCAACAGAGAGAATCAAAATAGTAATCATTGGATCTGCACTTTTATGCCGATCCAATGTTCAAAAACTGTTCTATTGTTGAGGGAAAATGAAAAAAAGGAAAAAACAGCCTAAAAAGGCCTTTTTTTGAGTTTATGAAAAAATTAAATGCGGGATAAAATTCCAAAAAAGGCGATATAGTACCATTTTGGGACTAATATATTGCCTGGTAATCTTAAATTATTGCTTGATCCACCTTTTCAATTGTTGAATAACATCCATCCAACTTGCCACAATCATGGATTGACCGTCAATGACCAACTGATAGTGTTCGTGGCTTTTCCATCGGTGATCGTCAGCTGAAAGTGAAACTGACTTTCGCCTAAAGAATTCGAAATTGGAATTTTTATCAGCAAGTATGATCTTGATTCTTCCCTTCTTCTTTAGTAATGAGAAGTTGTCTGCGCCTATTTCAAATTCCTGAAATGTATTCAGGATATCCTGGTATTGGTTTTTGAGCAGTTTCACGGCTAATGAATTAACAACTTTTTAGAGGTTTATTAACAATGCACGGGAGTTCAATTTCCTAATTTGTAGCTATGAAGCTTCAACTTATGTTGTTGTTAGTTCTTTTCGCAGTTGGCCGCGAGCAGCCGAACAGGGAAGCAATGCTTGCCAATCGGGTACAAAACTATTTTAAGGCCTGGAACAATCACGATTTCGATCACCCTCACTTCACCACCTTTATCCGGAATACCATACGTTTGTGGCACAATGAGAAAAAAGGTCCCGGCATCATTTCAATTCATGATGCACAATCGGGTTGGAAGGCCACCAGGTGGAAGATGCTGTTGGAAAAATATTTCGCTGATCAGCGTTAACTTTGTAGCATGAATACCGATACTCAGACCCTTGATCAAATCTCAATGAAATGGTTCGATGCCTTCAATCGCCACGATCTTGACCAGTTGCTGGCGTTGTATCATGAAAATGCCGAACATTACAGCCCGAAGTTGAAAGTAAGGCAACCCGCAACCAACGGCTTGATCAAAGGCAAGACTGCCTTGCACACCTGGTGGCGCGACTCCTTCGACCGGCTGCCCTCACTGCAATATGAAGTGGTGCAATTAACCTCCAGTCAAAACAGGGTATTTATGGAATACATTCGAAAGGTTGATGGGGAGGAAGACCTGCGGGTGGGTGAAACACTGGACGTCAAGGACGGCTTGATTATCGCGTCAAGGGTTTATCATTCATAATCACCTTAAAGTAGTTGGGCATAGGAGCCTCAAACGTCATCTCATCCTTATTGAATGGATGCCGAATCGTAAGAGTGGTGGCGTGAAGCGCCAAGCGCTTGATGCCCGTATTCTTTTTTCCATACACTTTGTCGCCCGCCAGCGGGTGACCGATTTCAGAAAGGTGTACACGGATCTGGTGCTTTCTGCCGGTATAGAGTTCTACCTCCAGCAGGCTAAAGTTTTTTGATTCTTTGGTGACCTTGTATCCAGTCTCCGCCCATTTGGCGTTCACGTCATTTTCCACCGAATACACTGTGAAAGAGGTGTTCTCCATCAGGTAGGAACTTAGTACACCTTCCTTTTCTTTCAAGTTACCATGGACAACAGCCGTATAGGTTTTGGTGAATTTTCCCCATTCCGTTTGCAGATAAAATTTGGCTTTTTCACTTTTGGCAAATACCAAAACGCCCGAAGTATCCTTGTCAAGCCGGTGTACAATAAACACCCGGTTCCTTGATTTTGGATTACCTTTCTGCACATAGTCATTCAGAATAAAATGAGCGGTGTTCTCCTTCTCCCCCGCGCTACTGATCGTAAGCAGCCCATTGATTTTATTGACCACGATGATATCCCTGTCCTCGTAAAGGATCGTAAGTCCCTTGGGGGCATATTTCTTTGGTGGGCGTTTGAATTCTTTCTGTTTCACGAGGGGATAATGTAAGAATAATAACCTTCCACATTATACCTGAAAGGAACATAAAAATAGCACCCGGTTCGTGGAGTGCTATTCCTAAATCAAAAGTGGTGACCTAAATTAGAACTTGATACCGGGGAAGTAGGCGGTCTCGCCCAATTCTTCCTCTATGCGCAACAGTTGGTTGTATTTTGCCATCCGATCAGAACGGGATGCCGATCCGGTTTTAATTTGCCCTGTATTTAAAGCGACTGCCAGATCGGCAATTGTGCTATCCTCAGTTTCCCCGGAGCGATGTGACATTACGCTCTTGTAGGAATTTCGTTTTGCCAGATTCACGGCATTGATCGTTTCGGTAAGCGATCCGATTTGATTTACCTTTACAAGAATTGAGTTGGCTACACCCATGTCAATTCCTTTTTGGAGAAATTCTACATTGGTGACAAAGAGATCATCCCCTACAAGCTGAACCTTGTCTTTAATTTTATCGGTAAGTTGCTTCCAGCCTGTCCAGTCATTTTCAGCCATACCATCTTCAATACTAATTATTGGGTACTTCTTAGCCCACTTGGCCCAGTACTCCACCATCTCAGCAGATTTCAATTTTTTGCCTGATGATTTTTTAAAATGATAGGTCTTTGACTTTTCATCATAGAATTCCGAAGCAGCGGCATCCATGGCGATAAAAATATCCACACCCGGCTTATACCCAGCTTTTTCGATAGCTTTAAGCACCACTTCAATGGCTTCTTCATTGGAGGTAATATTAGGTGCAAACCCTCCTTCATCACCTACATTGGTAGATAACCCTTTATCGTGAAGTACTTTTTTCAAATGATGAAATACTTCGGTACCCATACGCAAAGCTTCAGAAAAGGTATCTGCCTTCACCGGCATCACCATAAATTCCTGAAAATCGATTGAATTATCAGCATGACTTCCTCCGTTCAATATATTCATCATCGGAACAGGAAGTGTATTTGCATTCACGCCACCGATATATCTGTACAAGGACTGACCGGACTCCATGGCTGCGGCCTTGGCAACTGCCAAAGAGGTACCAAGAATTGCATTTGCTCCCAGTTTACTTTTGTTAGTTGTGCCATCGAGTTCAATCATAACCTGGTCCACGAGGTTTTGATCGAATACATGAAGCCCTACAACCTCCTCAGCTATTTTTTCATTCACGTTCTGTACGGCTTTCATCACACCTTTTCCTAAAAATTTCTTCTTGTCGCCATCGCGAAGTTCTACTGCTTCATGCATACCTGTGGAGGCTCCGGATGGAACAGCAGCTCGACCGAAAGCTCCTGATTCTGTGATTACATCAACTTCGATAGTTGGATTGCCACGGCTATCCAAAATTTGGCGGGCGTGAATGCTTTCAATTAAACTCATTTCATTCTTGGATTTAAGATTTTAGGATTTAAGATTTTGATTATCAGGCGTTGCTAAATATTGCCGTAAGTTCATCAGATCCCCTGATTAATAATTTTAGTTCCGGATTATTTGGACTCTACCAGTTGTGCGTTTCTAATCATCGCAACAAAATCATCAAATAAATACCTGGAGTCATGAGGTCCAGGCGATGCCTCGGGATGATATTGCACGGAGAAGGCATTTTTGTTTTTTACACGCAGTCCCATAATCGTTTTGTCATTGAGGTGAACGTGCGTTACTTCTACGTTGGTGTTTTCTCCTATATCCTTTTCACTTACAGTAAAGCCATGATTCTGAGACGTAATCTCTCCCAATCCGGTGACTAAATTTTTAACGGGATGATTAAGGCCGCGGTGCCCATGGTGCATTTTGTAGGTTGATATGCCGTTGGCCAAAGCCAACAACTGATGGCCTAAACAAATTCCAAAAACAGGTTTGTCTGACTTCATCATTTCTTTTACTGTCTTCACCGCATAATCCATAACCGAAGGATCTCCAGGTCCATTGGATAAAAAATATCCATGTGGCTTCCATGTTTCCATTTCGGAAAAAGAGGTTTTGGCTGGAAATACCTGACAGTAGCAACCACGTGCCGCCAGATTGGTAAGAATACTTCTTTTGATACCAAAATCTAACACGGCCACCTTGAAGGAAGCATTTGGATCCCCAACGAAATATGGTTTCTTGGTACTCACCACCGAAGCGAGCTCAAGACCATCCATGGATGGCACTTTTTTCAATTCCTTTTTTAGCTCCTCCGGAGATAATTCAGATGATATAATTGCATTCATAGCGCCTTTGCTGCGAATGTGCCTTACCAGCATGCGTGTATCTACATCGGCTATTCCAACAACCCCATTCTTATCCAGATAATCCTGCAAGCTTGAAGTCGCAGTCTTTCTGCTGAAGTCCTCTGAAAACTCATTAATAACAATGCCCTTGATTTTCGGGCTATCCGACTCCTGTTCAGCGTCCAGGGTGCCATAATTGCCGATGTGTGCGGCAGTATTTACTATAATTTGCCCATAGTATGACGGATCGGTATAAATCTCCTGATAGCCAGTCATACCCGTATTGAAGCAAATTTCTCCTCCGGAGGTACCTTTCTTGCCTATCGCCTTGCCCTCAATCAGTAATCCATCTTCTAAGAGTAAATAAGCCTTGTTCGTTGAAGTCATGACAGGAAATTGGTTTGGCAAAAATAAGTCGTTTGAACTTTGATCAGGGAATATTCGTCAGAAAATTTACCTGCAACCGAATGCGCACAAAAAAAGGGATCAGTTTTGAACTGATCCCTTTTTATATAATTGTCATCATGCACTATTCTTTGTCTTTTTTTCCCGTTTTGGCGGTCGTCTTTTTAGCTGCTTTTTTGGCTGGCTTCTTCTTTGCATCAGGAGCGGCTTCAGCAACAGCTTCTACTTCCTCGGTGTCTCCTTCCGTCTCAGACTTTTTGGATTTTTTTCCTCTTCTTGTCTTTGCTTTCTTCTCCGCACCTTCTTTTTTGTAGATGTCATTAAAATCTACCAATTCCATCATGCACATTTCAGCGTTGTCACCATGTCGGGCCTCGCCAAACTTAATGATTCTGGTGTACCCTCCCGGGCGATCGGCTATACGTGATGCCACCTCTCCAAAAAGAGTGCTTACGCTTTCCTTGTTTTGCAAATAAGAGAATACTACCCTTCGAGAATGGGTTGTATCGTTCTTAGACTTAGTGAGCAGTGGCTCTACATATTTCCTCAATGCTTTTGCCTTCGCTACCGTGGTCGTGATTCTTTTGTTGAGAATCAACGATGAAGCCATATTGGAAAGCAGCGCATGACGATGCGATGATGTCCGGCTCAGGTGATTTACTTTCTTACCGTGTCTCATTAGTCCTCTTCTAATTTATACTTTGAAAGATCCATACCAAATGTAAGGTTTTTCTCCGCCACCAACTGCTCTAATTCAGCCAGTGATTTTTTACCGAAATTTCTAAATTTCATCATGTCAGAGATCTCCAATTTTACCAGATCACCTAATGACTTTACATCAGCCGCCTTCAAACAGTTGTAGGCACGCACGGATAGATCAAGATCATGCAATTGAGTCTTCAACAGTTTTCTCATGTGCAGCATCTCTTCATCCACCTGCTCTATCTCGCTGTCTTTACCTGTTTCAAGTTCAATAGATTTGTCTGAGAACAAACGGAAGTGCTGGATCAATATATATGCAGCGCCTTCCAGGGCTTTCTCAGGATGAATGGAGCCATCTGTTTCGATATCAATGACTAATTTTTCGTAGTCAGTCTTTTGCTCTACGCGCGTATTCTCAACGCTGTATTTCACGTTCTTTACGGGTGTAAAAATTGCGTCTATCGGAATAAAGCCAAATACTTGTTCAGTGGGTTTATTCTCTTCTGCCGGCAAGTATCCACGGCCTTTTTCGATTGTCAATTCCACTTCAAATTGTGAACCTTCATCGAGGTTACAAATTACATGACCAGGATTCAATACGTCAAATCCGGAAGTGAATTTGGCAATATCTCCTGCTGTAAATTGCTTCTGCTTTTTAATGTTTACCGTAACCTTGCTTTCAAAGTTGTCTGAATTCTTCTTCAGTCGAACCTGCTTCAGGTTTAAAATAATTTCAGCCACATCTTCAACCACACCTTCAATGGTAGAAAACTCATGCAATACACCCGGAATTTTTATTCCTGTGATGGCATATCCTTCCAATGAAGAAAGGAGAATTCTTCTTAATGCATTACCAATGGTTACTCCATATCCTTTTTCCAGTGGCTTGAAAGTGAAAAGACCACGAAAATCATCGGACTTCTCCATTACAACCTTTTCCGGCATTTGAAATGCTAATATTGACATAGGTACTTTGTTTATATTTTAAAAATTACTTGGAGTACAATTCGACGATCAACTGTTCGTTGATATTTTCAGGAATATCCTCTCTCGGAGGAAGATTGATTAGCTTGCCCATCATTTCGCCGGCATTCCACTCCAGCCAATTGTGTCTTTTATTGGATTGAACAGCCAGGCTATCCGTAATGGCTTCCAGTGACTTTGATTTTTCCCTTACCTCAACCGTATCTCCGGCACGAAGTGAGTAAGACGGAATATTAACCACATCCCCATTTACCAAAATGTGTTTGTGCACAACCAATTGACGGGCCGCCCTGCGGGTGGGCGCGATACCCAGACGGTAAACCGTATTATCCAGCCTGGATTCCAATAGCTGGAGCAATACCTCACCGGTTACTCCCTTTTTGCTGGAAGCTTTATCGAAAATATTTTCGAACTGTTTTTCCAGCACACCATAGATATACTTGGCTTTCTGCTTTTCAGCTAACTGAACTGCGTATTCAGATTGCTTACGCTTCTTTCCGCGGCCATGCTGTCCGGGAGGGTAGCTTTTCTTTTGAAGTGCCTTGCTGTCACCTAAAATAGGCTCGCCAAATCTCCTTGAAATTTTTGTCTTTGGACCTGTGTATCTTGCCATGACTTGATTTTGCTCTTAAATAAATTAAACTCTTCTTTTCTTGGGCGGTCGGCAGCCATTGTGTGGCAATGGCGTGACATCACGAATGGTTGTGATTTCGATTCCTACAGACTGAATGGTGCGGATTGCCGACTCACGTCCTGATCCTGGACCCTTTACAAACACCTCTACTTTGCGAAGTCCCAATTCGTAGGCCTTGGTCGCACATTCCTGTGCGGCAGTCTGCGCGGCATAGGGTGTGTTTTTCTTGGATCCTTTGAAACCCATCTTTCCGGCCGAAGCCCAGGATACAACCTGTCCCGCCATGTTGGTTATGGAAATGATGATGTTGTTGAAGGATGCCTGAATATGGGCCTGCCCTGTGGGCTCCACCGTAACGACACGCTTCTTGCTTTTATCTTTTTTCTTTTCTGCTTGCGCCATCTGAAAAGTCTTTATGCTGTTTTATTATCCTTTAACTGCTTTCTTCTTATTTGCTACGGTCTTACGCTTACCCTTACGTGTACGGGCATTGTTTTTCGTACCCTGACCACGCACCGGTAATCCCTTGCGATGTCTCAGTCCACGGTAACATCCGATATCCATTAATCGCTTGATGCTCAGCTGAACCTCAGACTTAAGGGCACCTTCGATTTTGAACTGCTCTGCAATGAGCGATCGAATCATATTCGACTCCTCATCGTTCCAGTCCTTTACTTTTTTATCCCAATCCACCTTTGCCTGAGATAGGATTTTCTGAGCTGATCTACGGCCAATACCATAGATGTAGGTCAGGCTAATCTCACCTCTTTTGTTATCGGGAATATCAACACCAGCGATACGTGCCATAATTATCCTTGTCTTTGTTTATATCTCGGATTCTTTTTGTTTATCACATACAATTTACCCTTGCGTCTGATCATCTTACAATCAGCGCTGCGCTTTTTAATGGATGCTTTAACTTTCATTGTTCTATCTGTTTATCAAGCGATTCACCAAGGGCACGCTCATTAAATTCACTTTACTTATACCTAAATGTTATCCTGCCTTTTGTCAAATCATAAGGCGACATTTCCAGCTTTACTTTATCGCCTGGGAGAATGCGGATGTAGTGCATCCTCATTTTACCTGAAATATGAGCAAGCACTTCATGTCCATTTTCCAATTGAACCCTGAACATGGCATTGGATAACGCTTCCAAAATTGTACCGTCCTGCTCTATCGACTTTTGTTTCGCCACGTATACCTATAATTTTCCTCTATATACTTATGAGTCGTTAAGACTTCTGTTCCTTCTTCCATCACAGCCACCGTATGCTCAAAATGAGCGGATGGCTTTCTGTCGGCCGTACGAATGGTCCAGCCATCACGTTCCTGCACTACCTTTTTTGTACCCAGGTTGATCATCGGTTCGATCGCAAATACCATTCCGGGTAAAATCTTCACGCCTTTTCCTCTTTTCCCATAATTGGGAACCTCGGGGTCTTCGTGAAGTTGCTTACCAACTCCATGACCCACCAACTCCCTCACCACTCCATATCCGAATTTTTCGACATAGCCTTGAATTGCAAAGCTGATATCGCCAATCCTATTTCCGGGCTTCGCTTGCGCAATGCCAAGAAAGAGTGACTCATAAGTCCTGTCCAACAGATCAAGCACCTCTTGTGACACGCCTTCCATCGGATAGGTATATGCCGAATCGCTGTGGAAGCCTTTATAAAACACACCACAATCAACCGAAATTATATCCGTCTCTTTCAGTTCATACTGGCCTGGAAACCCATGGACAACCGTGTCATTAACGGATATACATAGGGCTGCCGGAAAGCCGTTGTAGTTCTTAAAAGAAGGCGAGCCTCCATGATCCCTGATATACTCGTCAGCGACTTTATCCAGTTCAGCGGTTCTGATCCCAGGCCTTATCAACCTGGCAACTTCACCATGAGCTCGCCCGAGAATCTGGGCTCCCTCTTTAATCAACTGAATATCATCTGCTGTCTTGTATTGGATCATCCAAACTCAAGCCGCAGCAAACTGAGAACGTCCTTTCACTCTTCCAGACTTCATCATGCCTTCATAATGCCTCATCAAAA
The DNA here is from genome assembly GCA_964436055.1 of uncultured Ohtaekwangia sp. GTDB lineage: Bacteria > Bacteroidota > Bacteroidia > Cytophagales > Cyclobacteriaceae > ELB16-189. The sequence goes on along the minus strand of CAYTBO010000064.1, from coordinate 6,094 downwards.
GGTAACTCTCAATTTGTTGCAGTGTGTCTAATACAACGCCTACTAAAATCAAAAGAGAAGTACCTCCATAGAACTGAGCAAAATTTTGAGTCAGGCCTGCCCTCACTGCAAAGGCAGGGAGAATGGCCACGACCGCCAGCAAAATGGCTCCTGGTAAAGTAATCTTTGATAAAATACTATCTATAAACTCAGCGGTCTGTTTACCCGGCTTAATACCAGGAACAAATCCACCATTTCGTTTCAAATTATCGGCAATGTCATTGCTCGGTACGGTGATGGCAGTATAGAAAAACGTAAACAGCAAAATGAGAATGGCGAACAATAAATTGTATTGCCAGGAGGTGAAGTCGGCAAACGTGGAGCCCACATAAGCGCCAATGTCGCTGTCGCTCCAAATACCGGCCACCATCGGTGGAATGAACATGAGAGCCTGGGCGAAAATGATCGGCATTACCCCGGCTGAATTCAATTTTAGAGGTATAAAATCTCTCTTTCCACCGTAGAGTTTGTTGCCCACCACTTGCTTTGCGTATTGCACCGGAATTCTACGGGTAGCCTGCGTAAGGGCTATCACTCCCACTACCACAAAGAACAAGGCCAACAATTCAATGATAAAGAGAAGCGCTCCATTCATTCCCTTGGAATCCATTTCCTGATAAATCGCTGCCGGGAATCGTGATACGATTCCGATCATGATAAGCATACTGATACCATTGCCAATTCCTTTGTCTGTAATGCGCTCGCCCAGCCACATGCAAAAGATAGTGCCGGCCACCAGAATGATGATGGAAGAAACTGTAAAGAACATTCCCGGATCAATGATCGCTTCGTCATTAATAGTGGTCCGTAAATATCCATACGACTGGGCAGCCGTGATGGCAATGGTGAGTACACGTGTAAACTGATTCAATTTCTTCCGGCCGCTATCGCCCTCCTTTTGCATCTTGGTGAAGCGAGGCACAGCTACCGTTAGCAACTGCACCACAATGGAGGCTGAAATGTAAGGCATAATGCCCAGTGCAAAAATTGAGGCACGGCTGAATGATCCACCCAGGAACGTGTTTATCAAATCAAAAATACCACCCTGATTACCTGCCAATAAATTTGCATCCACACCTGGAAGAACTACATACGAGCCTAGCCTGAAAATAATCAGGAAGCCGATCGTATTGAGAATCCTAACCCTTAGGTCTTCAATCGAAAAAATATTCTTTATGGTGTTGAAGAATTTCTTCATCGTTACACTTTAGTCGCTTTCCCGCCAGCACTTTCAATCGCTTTGACAGCGGTTTCTGAAAATGCGTGTGCTTCAACATTAACTTTTGTCTTTAATTCGCCTCTTCCCAATACTTTCACTTTGTCTTTCTTACCAACTATACCATTGTCAATGAGCAGTTGCAGATTGATATCGGATGCTTTTGTCTTCTGAGCTAATCCTTCCAACGCATCAAGGTTTACGCACTTAAAGTAGACTTTGTTGTTGTTGGTGAATCCAAATTTAGGAACACGTCTTTGCAGCGGCATCTGACCACCTTCGAATCCTATCTTCCTGCTATATCCTGAGCGTGACTTGGCACCTTTGTGTCCGCGTCCTGCTGTAGAACCTCCGGCACCTTGTCCACGGCCCAACCGCTTATTCTTTTTTACCGATCCTGATGCCGGTTTTAATTCGTGTAGCTTCATTTTATAAATTGGTTACGCTAACCAAATGACTCACCTTTTTTACCATTCCCTCGATTTGAGGAGTATATTCTACTTCCACAGACTGATTCAATCTTCCAAGCCCCAGTGACTTAATGGTCAACTGTTGGGTCTCAGGTCTTTTGATCATGCTTTTCGTCTGTGTGATTTTTACTTTAGCCATAACTCTATCCGTTGAAAACCTTTGACAGTGTAATTCCTCTGTTTCTGGCAATTGTATGAGGATCCCTCATGCTAATAAGCGCCTTAAAAGTCGCCTTTACCACATTGTGAGGATTGGATGAACCTTTCGACTTAGCCAAAACATTGTGAACACCGGCACTCTCCAACACAGCACGCATAGCACCACCGGCGATTACTCCTGTACCTGCGGAAGCCGGCTTCAACAAAACGAAGCCACCGCCAAACTTACCAATAGACTCATGCGGTACGGTACCTTTAATAATAGGCACTTTTACCAAATGCTTCTTGGCATCGTCTATTCCTTTCGTGATAGCATCCGTTACTTCATTGGCTTTTCCCAAACCGTAACCAACTACCCCGTTGCCATCTCCAACCACCACAATAGCAGAAAAACTAAATCTCCTACCCCCTTTTACCACCTTGGCTACTCGCTGTATGGCTACGACCTTTTCTTTAAGGTCAATCTCACTTGCTTTTACCGTGCTGACGTTGCTTTGTGTCATTCAATTAAAATTTTAAGCCTCCCTCTCTGGCACCTTCTGCCAAAGCTTTGATGTTTCCGTGATACAAGGAACCGTTGCGGTCAAAAACGATAGCCTCAATGCCAGATGCTTTTGCTTTCTCGGCCACTTTCATACCTACACTTTTTGATATTGTCAGATTTACTCCGCCTTTCTTGTCTAAATCAAATGAAGATGAAGCAGCCAGGGTCAATCCTTTGGTATCATCTATGATTTGCGCATAGATTACCTTGTTGCTTCTATAAACAGAAAGACGAGGTCTTTCAGGGGTACCTTTAATCTTTTTACGGATACCCATTTTTAATCTTTTCTTCCTATCGGTTTTTACGCTTGCCATACACTTAATTATTTAGAGGCGGCTTTTCCTGCTTTTCTACGTACAAATTCACCCGTAAAGCGAATACCCTTTCCTTTGTAAGGTTCAACCTTACGCAGTGACTTTATTTTTGCCGCTACATGGCCTATCAATTGCTTATCAATTCCTTCCAAAATGATGGTAGGATTAGATCCTTTTTCCGTAACAGCCTGCACTTTTAGTTCTGATGGAACAGCAAAGAATATACTATGTGAATATCCGATGTTCAATTCCAGTACATTGGATTGAGCCGTGGCTTTAAATCCGACACCAACCAATTCCAACTGATGGCGATAACCGTTGCTTACACCTTCAACCATGTTGGCAATCAACGAACGGTATAGTCCATGCATAGCCTTATGTCTCTTTTGCTCGGAGGGACGCTCTACCAACAATTCTTCCTTCTCCATTTTCACGGTGAAGTCTGAATCTATTACCTGGTGTAATTCGCCTTTGGGTCCTTTTACAGAAACCTTATGGTCACCCTCATGATAGGTGATGCTCACACCTTTGGGAATTTGTATCGGATTTCTTCCTATTCGTGACATCGCTTATCTATTAATGAACGTAACACAATATTTCTCCCCCTACATTCAATGCCTTTGCTTCCTTATCGGTGATTACACCCTTGGAGGTAGAAAGGATGGCTACACCCAATCCGTTCAATACCTTGGGTAAGTTGGCAGCAGGCTTATACTGACGCAATCCCGGCGTGCTTATGCGTTGCAACTTTGAGATCGCAGACTCTTTCGTTTCAGGATTATATTTCAATGCAATCTTGATCAGACCCTGCTTATTTGATGTATCCTCAAATTTGTAATTCAGGATATAGCCTTTATCAAAAAGTACCTTGGTAATCTCCTTTTTCAAGTTAGAAGAAGGTACTTCCACCACACGATGACGCGCTTTAATGGCATTCCTCAGCCGGGTCAAATAATCTGCTATCGGATCAGTTGTATTCATAATTCCATTTAAAAAAGCAAACCCGCCAAAAAACGGGGCTGCAAAGTTATTGAATCCTTTTATTTATTCAAATGCTGGTTTTTCCTTTACCAGCTTGATTTTGTTACTCCCGGGATCAACCCATCAGAGGCCATTTGACGAAATTGGTTACGGCAAATGCCGAATTTTCGCATATATCCTCTTGGTCTTCCTGTCAATTTGCAACGATTGCGTAACCGTACGCTGGAAGAACTTCTGGGAAGTTTATCCAGGGCCTCCCATTCTCCAGCTTTCTTCAACGCTTTCCGCTTCACAGCATAACGTTTTACCAAAGCCTCTTTTTTCCTGTCTCTTGCTACAATGGATAGTTTTGCCATATGCTCTTACTTAGTTTTTGTTTACAAAAGGCATCCCAAATGACTTCAGCAATGCATAACTTTCCTCATCGGTCTGTGCTGACGTTACAAACGTGATGTCCATCCCGTTGATCTTGGTTACCTTATCTATTGATATCTCAGGGAAAATGATCTGTTCTTTTACACCGAGGGTATAATTTCCCCGACCGTCAAATCCTTTGTCACTTACCCCTTTGAAATCGCGTACGCGCGGCAGGGCGATGTTCATCAGGCGATCCATAAATTCAAACATCTTGTCGCCACGCAAGGTCACCTTCACTCCGATTGGCATATCTTCTCTCAACTTAAAGTTGGAGATCGCTTTCTTTGAGCGTGTAGCTACGGGCTTCTGTCCGGTGATTGCAGAAATTTCCTCCAATCCAATATCAACAAGCTTTTTGTCAGCTACGGCTGCTCCAATTCCTTTGTTGATGCAGATTTTTTGAACCTTGGGAACCTGCATAATGGACTTATAGTGGAATTTCTCCTTCAATGCAGGAACAATTTCCTTTATGTATTTTTCTTTTAGTCTGGGTGTTGCCATCACTTAATAAATTCTCCTGTTTTCTTAGAATACCGTTGAAGCTTTCCTTTCTCATTCAGTTTCCTGCCGGTACGGGTAGGTTTTCCGTCTGCCGGATTAATCAACATCAGGTTACTGATGTGAATGGCTGCCTCTGATTTCTTTATTCCTCCTTCCGGCTTTCCGGCTGAGGGTTTTTCGTGTTTGGTAACCATATTTATTCCCTCCACGATAGCGCGCTTCTTCTCCAGGAACAACTCCAATACGGTACCTTCTTTTCCTTTATCATTACCAGCCAATACTTTTACTTTATCTCCTTTGCGGATATGTGTTTTTGGCTGTTTGTTAAATCTTCTTTCCATAATGTTAAAGCACTTCAGGGGCCAATGAAATAATTTTCATAAACTGCTTTTCCCGCAGTTCGCGCGCAACCGGTCCAAAGATGCGGGTGCCTCTTGGTTCATTTTGTGCATTCAAAAGCACAGCAGCATTTTCTTCAAACCGGATATAGGATCCGTCTTTTCTGCGAATCTCCTTTTTGGTTCTTACCACAACTGCTTTAGAAACAGTACCCTTTTTTACCTGACTTGAGGGCAATGCAGACTTTACAGTTACAACAATGGTATCGCCTACAGAAGCATACCTTCTTCTGGTGCCTCCCAATACATGTACACAAAGAACCTCCTTTGCTCCGCTGTTATCAGCTACTTTTAATCTTGATTCAGTTTGTATCATGTTACTTAGCTTTTTCCAGTATCTCTACCAATCTCCATCTCTTGTTCTTGCTCAGCGGGCGTGTTTCCATTATGCGAACGGTATCGCCAATGCCTGCTTCTTGCTTTTCATCATGCGCCATCAACCTGGTGGTTTTCTGCATGAACTTGCCGTAAATGGGGTGCTTTACTTTTCTGTTTACCGCAATGGTGATGGATTTCATCATTTTATTGCTGGTTACTACCCCTATTTTTTCTTTTCTAAGATTCCTTTCCATGGAAATTACTTTTGAATTTCTTTAGCCATCAATTCGGTTTTCAGGCGAGCTATCAGTTTTTTTGTTTCTCTAATCTTCATGGGATTTTCAATCGCTGACACCTGATGGGCAAATTTTAGCTTGCGCAAGGTTTCTGTTTCGCTCCCGATCTTTTCTTTCAGCTCGTCCAGGTTAAATGCTTTTATCTCTGTGTTTTTCATCTGCTTACTTAATTGCTGCGGCTTCTACATAGTCTCTTCGCACAGTAAACTTGGTTTTGATGGGCAACTTACCATCTGCCAATCGCAATGCTTCCTTGGCTGTTGCCATGTCCACACCACCTGCTTCAAAAAGAATGGTACCTGGTTTAATAACTGCTACCCAATATTCAGGAGCTCCTTTACCTTTACCCATTCTCACCTCGGCTGGCTTCTTGGTAATTGGCTTGTCAGGGAAAATCCGGATCCATACCTGACCTTCACGTTTCATAGCGCGGGTCACGGC
>CAYTBO010000063.1:0-18728 GCA_964436055.1 uncultured Ohtaekwangia sp. | reverse complement strand
TTTCCGGACCTCACATCCTGAAACGTTCCCTTGTTGACGGCTATTTGCCCATTAACGATGACATAATCAATTCCCTCCGGATACTGGTGTGGATTTTGAAAAGTAGCCTTATCGACAACTGTTTCAGGATTAAACACAACTATATCCGCAAAAGTATTTTCCTTTAACCGGCCTCTTTCATTTAATCCAAGTCTGTCAGCGGGCATAGTGGTCATTTTTTGAATGGCTTCTGCCAATGATAGTAATTTTTTCTCCCTTACATATACACCAAGAACCCTGGGGAAAGTGCCATACCATCGTGGATGAGGATGACCATCTCCTGGTGCAACCAGCCTGCCGTCTGAAGCAATCATGGTTTGTGGGTGCTTCATAATTCTTTCTACATCTGCATCGTCCATTGCAAAATAGACACACGAAGCGCCACCACTGAGTTGTGCTTCAATTACCAATTCGGCTCCATTCTCAACAGTTGGTTCTATTTTTCGTTCCACTAACCAGTCGAGTAACGTTCTTCCTTCCAGATCCTTTTTCCATTCTACCAATGCAAACTGAATGCGGTTGAGATCTGCTCCTCCACGATCATATAAGATATTATGAACGATCCCCCGCTTGATGCTATCTTTTAAAAAGGGATTATTAATTCGTTTTTTAAATTCCTCAATTCCACCAGCCATAGACCATGCGGGTATCAAAACGCCAATGCCGGTATAACTTGCGTTGTATGGATACTGATCCATCATTACATCAATGCCAATAGCCCTGGCGCTGTCTACCATAGATAGGGTTTTCACACTGGCTCCCCACATTTTGGTGCCGATGGCTTTGTGGTGCGTAAGTACAATGGGAATATTGGCTTCTTTACCAATTCGAATGGCTTCCGCTACAGCTTCCAATAACCCAATTCCTTCTTCCCTAAGATGCGAGGTATATATACCCCCATATTTTGAAGCCATCTGCGACAGTGCTATTACTTCACGCACATCAGAGAAGGCACCGGGTAAATATTTTAAACCCGTTGACATGCCAAAAGCACCGGCCTGCATGGCTTGTTCAACCTGCGCTTGCATAGTGGAAATTTCCTCAGCCGTTGCCTTCCGGTTTTCCATACCCATCACATTTCTCCTGATTGTATTGTGGCCAACCAAAAATGCAACATTCATGCCCATACCAATGCTATCAGCACTGCTTAAGTATTTCCCCAGTGGCCACGGGGAAGATCCATCGGGCCCACCCAAAGAGGTAGTCACCCCCTGGCGCAACGCACTTTCAGCCTGAGGCAAGTCAAGGAGTGGTTCAAGGTGTGCATGCAAATCAATAAAGCCAGGTGCTACGGCTAGTCCTTGTGCATCAATGGTTAGTTTGGCTTGCGATCCGGAAAGGTTACCAATTTTAACAATCTTATCCGCATTAATCGCTATATCGGCTTCAAAGGGTGGGCCTCCAGAACCATCATAAATCAATCCATTGGAAATAATTATATCATAGGATTGCTGGCATCCGAAAGTAAAGGCAAGAATAACAATACAACAGCATGATAAGATTTTGCTCATAGGTTATTTTGAGTTTGAATCAATGTCGTAAATAAAAGCAACAATGACCAAGATAGATCATTCAGTGGTATTGAAAGTTGACGAGTGGACTAAAGAGGCTTTCCGACAAAAACCTGATTACCAGGTTCAGCCTTTTCAACGGGGATGGGAGAGGCTATGCAGCAAGTTGAGCCCAGCAGAAAAGTAGCGATTTCTTCGCCAATGGTTACCATGGTGCCGATCGTTAGACCGCTGGCCATAACGATGGTGCCTACTGCAGGGCCACCGACAATGGAAAGAAACCAGTCGGCTCCATCTTTTGATTTGATGTCAACATTTATACGTTCATTGCGCAAAGCAGGCAAAGACGGATCGTTGCGATAAATCCAAGGCCGGAGAATCACCAGATCACCGGGTATATGTTCGATGCGTGTGATGCTACCACCCACGGGACTGTGAATTCGGTGATAATTGTTGTTGTGGAGAAAGACATTTGAGAAATAGTAATTACTTGGTATGGAATTTCCTCTCTCTCCAAAGATTGTTCGGAGGTGCCGTTTTTGACCTTTTACGTTAACGAAATCCGTTTCACTCACCTTTCCGTATTCGCACAAAAGTCCTTCGCACGGCCACACGGCATCTGCCTGAATCTGCAATGGCTCACGATAAACCCTTGTAAAAAAATCCTGAAAGTTCTGGTACTCAGACGCACCACTTGCGGGTTTAAACTGGTTGAGGTAATGAGGATCTTTATAATTGATCTTGCAATAGGGACCAATGAAATGCCTGCTGAATTTTTTGGTATACAGGCGTGAGTAAAATTTCGATAACCCTCTTTGCCAGTCTGACGGCAGTCGCCCCCATACATCCAGTGAGAGAAATCTGAATATGGGAGTCCCCCAATTCATTGGCAGGTAGGTTAATTAGCTAGGTTTGTTTTTTGAAAAACGAAGGTAAAGTAAAAAAGTTTTGTTGGATAGCTGCCAAAAGACGGAATGCCCTGTTAGATCACCCGTATTGCAGGGTCAATTTTTAATCTTAACAAGAAATTAACTTATGCTTGCAAAGCGAAATAAAATCTTCGTAGGGTGTACATTATTTGATAGGTGTTATTCATCTAAAAAAACGCGTATCCATCATAGGCGGCTACCATTGGGATAATAGCTCTTTGTAAGGGCACATTAATTTGATAACTCACACTTGTAAATTTCGACTATGAATAAGAAAGCATACTTGTTGATCATGATGGCATTCACCACTATGATGACGGTAGCACAGGATAGGGTGACCGGTAAAACATTTGCTACACGCTCGGAAGTAATCGCTCAAAATGGAATGGCTGCTACCAGTCACCCGCTGGCGACACAAGTTGCTATCGATATTTTAAAGAAGGGGGGAAGTGCCATTGATGCAGCCATCGCTGCCAACGCAGCGTTGGGTTTGATGGAACCACACATGAATGGAATTGGGGGAGATCTTTTTGCTATTGTATGGGATGCCAAAACTCAGAAATTATATGGACTCAATGCCAGCGGCCGATCACCAAAAAGTTTGACACGGGAGCATTTTGTTGAAAAGAAAATGACACGTATGCCCTATCTGGGGCCATTGGCGATTACAGTGCCGGGCTGTGTGGATGGCTGGTTTGAGTTACACAAAAAGTTTGGCAAGCTTAAGATGGAGGAAATTCTAAAGCCATCCATTGATTATGCCAGAAATGGTTTCCCGCTTACCGAGTTAATCGCTTATGAAATTGAGAATAATGCTCCTTCCCGTGAAAAGTTTCCGGGCTTTAAAGAAACATTTATGCCCAATGGTCATACACCAAAAAAGGGAGAGGTATTCAAGAATCCCGGCTTGGCAAAATCCTATGAACTCATTGCCAAAAAAGGAAGGGATGAATTTTATAAAGGCGAAATAGCTCGTACCATAGATAAGTATATGAAAGAAAATGGGGGTTTCTTATCGTATGACGACCTTGCCAGCCATCAGTCGGAATGGATTGATCCCGTGAGTACTAACTATCGAGGCTACGATGTGTGGGAACTTCCTCCCAATGGACAAGGCATTGCCGTTTTGCAAATGCTCAACATCTTAGAAGGTTTTGACATCGGAAAAATGGGATTCGGCAGTGAAGAATATATTCATGCTTTTATTGAAGCAAAGAAAATTGCCTACGAAGATCGCGCGAAATTTTATGCAGATATGCAGTTCAATAAAGTGCCTTTGAAACAATTGATATCCAAAGAATATGCAGCCGAAAGAAGAAAGTTGATCAACCCTAATATATCGGCTGATACCTATCCGGCAGGTGACCTTGAAGGTGGGGATACCATCTATCTCACCGTGGCGGATAAAGATGGAAATATGATTTCCCTTATCGAGAGCAACTATGCATTGCTGGGTTCGGGCATGGTACCAACAGGATTGGGTTTCCTCCTTCACAACAGAGGTAATTTGTTTAATTTAACTGATCCCGATCACTTCAATTCTTATGCACCCGGCAAACGACCTTTTCATACCATCATTCCGGCTTTTATCACAAAAGACGGAAAACCCTATGTCAGCTTCGGGCTGATGAGTGGGGCTATGCAACCACAAGGACAAGTACAGGTAATTGTCAATCTTATCGACTTTGGTATGAATCTTCAGGAAGCGGGCGATGCACCGCGCGTGAGACATGCCGGTTCATCACAACCAACAGGCACCAGTATGACCAATGGTGGAGTATGCAGCGTGGAAACCGGTTTTGATTATGAAGTCATACGGGAGCTTGTCAAAAAAGGACACCGCATTGAGTATAGTGTAAATGCATACGGTGGCTATCAGGCCATCAAATGGGATGAAAAAAACAAAGTCTATTACGGTGCATCTGAATCCAGAAAAGACGGACAGGCAGCGGGGTATTGATAACATACCATAAATTTTTTTATCGAAATAATTAGTAACTTGATTGAAGCAGGCATTAAGCCTGAATCAAATTATGAAGAGAAGAGATTTTCTTACAACTACCGCCGGTGCGGCATTAGGTGTTCAGGCTTTTGCAGCAATACCTGTTACTAAAACAAACACGAAAAACATTTCAGTTGCACAAGCTTCTGGTCACTTTGATGCCATCGTGCTGGGTGTGGGCTCAATGGGTTCTGCCACGTGCTATTATCTGGCCAGGCGTGGTGTTAAAGTTTTAGGACTGGAACAGTTTGACATTTCACATGATCAGGGTTCGCATGCCGGACAAAGCCGAATCATTCGCATGGCGTATGCCGAGCATCCAGACTATGTACCATTGCTTCAACGCGCTTATGCAAACTGGAAGGAACTTGAAACGCTGACCAAAAGTAAAATATTCGAAAAGACAGGCGTTGCTTATTTTGGTAAGCCCGATAGTGAGTTTTTAATGGGTGTTAAAAAATCGTCCGAGCTTTATGATGTGCCTATTGCCAGGTCATCGCATGCAAAATCAAAAGAATTATTTCCGGCCTTTAAAGTACCAGAGAACTTTGAAGTGATTTTTGAACCGAATGCCGGATTTGTAACACCAGAACGAGCCATCCTTTTATTTACGCAACAAGCTATTGCACAGGGAGCAACCATACTTACACGGGAGCGCGTGAAAACATGGAAGAAAAGTGGCAACAAAATTACTGTTGAATCCAGTTCAGGAATTTATACGTGCGATAAACTGATTATTACAGCCGGAGCATGGGTAAGTAAGGCGATACCGAACTTTAAACCACAATTGAAAGTGACCAAGCAAATGCTGGCCTGGGTGTCGCCTAAAAATTGGGAGCTCTTTTCTTTGGGCAAATTTCCCTGTTGGATTCTGGAGGATGAAGAGCGAGGTTCATATTATGGTTTCCCGATTTTACCAGCCAATCAGTTTGGAGGTCCGCTGGGCTTGAAACTTGCGCATCATTTTCCCGGTGAAATTTCTGATCCTGATAAAGTAAATAGAAATGTAACGCAAGGTACTGAAGAGGACATTCGTTATGTATTGAAAAAATATCTACCTGAAGCAGATCATACCATACTTAGCCTAAAGAGTTGTTTGTATACCAATACAGTTGATGAGCATTTTATCGTTGATCACCTTCCGGACTTCAATAAGCAGGTGACGATTGCCTGCGGATTTAGCGGGCATGGGTTTAAGTTTGCTTCTGTTATTGGAGAAATTCTTGCTGACATGTCCATGAAAGGTAAAACAGAATTACCTGTTGGATTTTTAGGAATGGCAAGATTAGGTTAATGAGGAGAAACGATTCAAAAAATTATCACAAAAATTCTTACCCCGCATTTCTCGCCATTTCCCACCCAATGATGCTTTTTTTTCTGGCAGCGCTCCAGCGATATTCACCCAACACACCATCTTTGCGAATCACGCGATGACACGGAATTAAGTAGGCGATGTGATTGGATCCGACTGCCGAACCTACCGCCTGCATTGCTCTGGGCGATTCAATTTGTCCGGCAATTCCCTGGTAGGTAGTTACACTGCCGTTGGGAATGTTGAGCAACGCACTCCAAACCTTAATCTGAAAGTTTGTGCCCTTTACAAATAAGTGAAGCTTACTTTGAGGAGATGCTTCATGTTTATCAAAAATCTGTTGAATCAACGCAGAAGTCTGTTCCTGATTTTGATGAAAAATGGAATTATGCCAATGAGACTTCATGGATTCTAATTCATTTTGTTGGCTGCCTGGATTACCCACAAACGAAAGCCAGCAGATGCCGCGCTCTGTTACACCGATTAGGCATTTTCCGAATGGTGTTTCATGGAAACCATATTGAATATGAATGCCGCCTCCCTGTTTTTTATATTCCTGGGGTGTGACCGCTTCCAAAGAGGTGAATAAATCGTACACCCGCGACTGACTGGAAAGTCCGGCCGCCTCCGCTGCTTCCACCAGATTACGCGATTCATTCAATTTTTCCTTTAGAAAATCTACCGTCAGGAATTGAAGAAATCGCTTCGGACTGATACCCGCCCATTCTGTGAACAACCTTTGGAAGTGAAAAGGGCTAAGGTGAACTTTCTCGGCCACTTCATTCAAATCCGGTTGCCGTTGGAAATTTTCCTCCAGGAATTTAATTGCCTGCTCAATGCGGTAATAATTGATATTTTGCTCCTTTGTTGTCACCATCATAAATCTATCATTTTTTGATGACTCAAAATTGCTTTCTTAGATGCCATTTTTCAACCTGAATCTTGCTAAGATTGTTCCTGTTAATTTCAGAACGCACCTTTTTTTAGAAATGAGTTAATCTATAACGATACAAAACATTTAAGAATTATTACTCGATTTTTAAACCATCCACAGCATTTGAGTTTAAGACTTTCCATATCTGTGTAGATACTGTTATTACTAAAACGAGCACCGTGATTAATACGGAGATCACAGTACCAGAGAACGTAATTGGCATGTGGTATGTATTGCTGAACTCAATCAACCAAGTTCCAAGCCATTGACCCAGCGGTGCCCCAATGATGAGGGCAAGTGCGAAAAGTAATGTGTATTGACTGATCACATTCGCTGAAATATTTTTGAGACCGGCACCCAATACTTTTCTAATACTGAATTCTTTTGTACGCCCTTCCACGTTGAGCCGCACCAAACCATAAAGCCCAAGTGTGGCTAACGAAATGACCATGAAAGCAAATACACTCCAAACCAACTTATAGATTCCAATTTCCTCGTAGTAAAAGCCCCAAACGTCTTGTTGCAATCCACCATCAAAAGGAATTTCAGGAAAAAGTAAGGACCAGCCATCTTGCAGTGCCTTGTAAACTTCAATCTCCGATCCACTTTGTGCTTTCACCGTAAGAAACCGGTAGTCCGGTTTGTTGGCCACTTTGAAAATGATGGGCCGTACGATTTGAGAAAACGAATAGCTATGAAATTCTTTTAGCACACCGATCACCTCATACTGAGTAGTGTCGATTTGAAACACCTGACCAATGGCATTGTCGCCAACATTTTTGGCAAGTGTTTCATTGATGACAACAGCCTGCTGGTCGCTGCCCTCAGCGTCATGGAATACTCTTCCTTCCTGGAGTTGAAGGCCCAGGGTCTCGAAATAATTTGCGTCCACAGAAAGTTGATCGACTTCATACTTTTGATTCGGAAAATGAAGCACTGTCGATTGATGACTTTTACCCACATGATGCTCAGAACCGGATATTAATAACACGTCCGGATGTTGGGCCATGATCGCACTTAGTTTTTCAAAGGAAGATTCATCAGGCACCTTAGCATACAATGCATCGGCCGGGTTATATCCCCAGCTACGTTTGCTCATGTAGTTGGTGTTCTGCGTAAACATCACAGACATCGTGATGAAGACGCAGGCAAATATTAATTGAAAGCACAAGAACGCTTTCGTTAAAAGGTTTCGCTGGCCAAACTTTACATTACCTTTCAAAATCGCAGTGACCTGGAAGTGCGAAATGTAAAAGGCAGGGTAAATACCCGAAGCGAAACTGGTGATCAACAAGATAAGGGGAAGATAGATCCAGAGGTTGACATCCGTGAACCGAAAGTCCATGTTGAAATTCCACAGTGATTCAAATCCCGGAATGAAAAAAAAGTATCCCAACGCCACGCCAATGATCAAGGCAAGTGAAGTAAGCACAATATTTTCCGTAAGGAATTGCACGATTACCACTTTGCGCGTGGCGCCAATTGATTTTCTTACACCAATCTCTTTCAATCTTTTCGTAGCAGTGGCGATAGCAATGTTTATGTAGTTTATACAGGCGAGCGCCAGCATAAACAACGCTATCGTCACCATGAAATAAATAGTAATATAATTGTCTTTTGAACTCCTGGAAATATCATCTTTAATATATTCCGACTGCTCGTGAAGCGTGGCTAGTGGCTCGAATGAGAATGACGAGATAGCCCAATCTTCTTCTGACACCTGATTTTGCAATGATTTATACTTATCCATTTTCAATTTTATGGAAGTCAGGTCGGCAGGATTATCCACCTGAACGAACGTGGCATTGACAAATGTATTCCAGTCATAAAAGTTGTAAGCAGCATCAGTTGTTCGGAAGTTTTCGAAGTTGATCAAAAAGTTAAAACTTATGGTGCGTGCTTTTGGAAATTCCGCAGCTACGCCCGTAACCTTAAAGGCTTTGCTTTGCTCTTTCCCGTAAATCATCAGGATACTTTGGCCGATAGGGTTTTCTTCTCCGAAGTACTTTACCGACATGGGTTCGCTCAGGATGATACTATTGACATCCTTCAATGAGTTGGCTGTTCCCCACTTGAGTGGAAACGTGAACATCTCAAGAAACTCTGGATCGACATACCGCACACGTTCGTGAAAAACATTGTCGTTATACTTCATAACCACACTGCGGTCTTCAACTCGACAAACCTTTTTAACCTGAGCAAAATCTTCACGAAGCATCTCACCAAGCGGTCTTGGCGTTGTTCCATATTGCTGATTCACGCCATCGCGGTTAGCAAAAAACGTGGTGAGATAAACAGCGTGCTTGTTTTCATGAAATTGATCCGTGCTGAATGTCCAGCGTGCAAAAGCATAGGCAAACACACACAATCCGATGGCGATAGCCAGACCAAAAACATTGATGAATGAATTAACAGGATTCTTCATCAACCCTCTAAACGAAACTTTAAAATAGTTCTTGAACATGCCGTACTGATTTAATTTTTCTAGCCCTTCGAAATTCTGCATTAAAATGGGTCTCAATAACTTGATCATCTCCCATGTATAAATCCTTTTTGCCTGGCGCATAGAAAGTCGTTCGACATTCTCATAAAAGATTTCTTCCATATCACCCTCAATCTCTTCGAGGTACTTCTCTTTCAAAAAGAATCGGAGGAATTTGAGTGGCCACCGTGGCGGGTGGATGGAATGCGTGTTGCTCATATCACTTTCAATTCATAAGCAAGGTTGGGAATGGCACTCCACAGACCAGCACGAATGTCTTTCATCTCTTGCAGCACTTTGCGGCCCAGAGAGGTAGTAGCATAAATCCGTTTCCGCTTGCCACCACGCTTTTGTGTAGCTTCTCCAAATTGGGAGGTAAGGAATCCTTTTTCTTCCATACGTTTAAGCGATGACTGAATGGAACCAACACTTAATTTTTGTTTGAGTCGATCTTCTAGTTCTCGTTTTATTTCAACTCCATAGGCTTCCTGTTGGAGAGCAGCAACGGTTAAGAGAACCAGTTCTTCAAATTCTCCAAGTTTTGTTTTTTTCATACGTATTTGATTTTTACCCTCATTACATTATTCATTCTTTAAAGACGACACCGGATTAATCAGTGCAGACTTTATCGATTGATAGCTTATCGTTAATACGGCAATCAAAAGGGCGATGACCCCCGCAAACATAAAAATCCACCAGTGAATTTCAATTCGATAAGCAAACCCTTCCAGCCATTTGTTCATAGCGTACCATGATATCGGTGTAGCGATAAAAATGGAAATGAGCACCAGCTTGACAAAATCACTCGATAACATCATCACAATGTTGCGCATATCTGCACCCAATACTTTTCGAATGCCTATTTCCTTCGTGCGCAATTCAGCCGTGTAGGTTGCCAAACCAAGTAAGCCAAGACATGCTATAAATATTGCAAGGCAAGAGAATGTGGTAAACAGTGTCCTGAAAATAAAATCAGATTTGTACTGACGATTAAAGTCATCGTCAACAAAGCTGTAGAGAAAAGGCCTGTGTGGCACCAACCGACTCCAGACTTCTTTTACTTCCTGAATGGTTTCCGGGATATTATTAGATTTTACTTTAATCGTCATGTACCGACTTGCATACGCTTCAAACGGTAAGGTTAATGGTTCGATAGTGTGATGCAAGGACGTGTAGTTAAAGTCTTTTACAACGCCAATTACTTCGCCTTCTCTTCCCCACTGACTAAATTTTTTACCAATAATATCAGATGGATTTTTATAACCATATTGCTTTGCAGCCGCTTCATTGAGAACAAGTGCCTTTGTGGAATCAGATGGATGCTCTCGAGAATACGATCTTCCGGCAACAAGTTGCAAATCAAAATGAGTAATGAAATCTATTCCTACTTGAAAGATGGGTTGGCCTATCATCTCCATCTCTCCATCTGCGTTTTGTATTTCGGTGCCTGCGTTCGGGAAATGACTTCCAGGCACACTTCGTGAAAATGCCGTTGAAACAATATCTGAATTTGCTTCCATCTCAATCTTCAGTGCTTCTGATTTTGCATTTACAGCTTCATCATAATTGTAATCCAACACCAACATGCACTCACTATCAAAGCCCAAATCTTTATCCAGCAGATGATTCATTTGAGTATACACCACGATGGTGCCTGCAATCAATGCGATGGAAAGGCTGAACTGAAAAACTACCAGTATTCGCCTGAGACTAATACCACCTTTGTCTGATGTCGCTATTCCTTTTAAAACCTTTACAGGACTAAAACCAGACAATACCAATGCCGGGTATGAACCTGCCACGAGACCAATCACTAGCATAATAGCAATGATGGCGGGAATGGTTTGCCAGTTAATAAAGTTTTGAATTGTAAACTCCTTACCGGTGAAATCACTCATGCTTGGCAACGCCATGAAAACGATACCAAATGCCATGATCATCGACAGAAAAACAATGACAAAGGATTCACCTAAAAATTGAGTAATCAAACTTCCACGGGCAGCGCCAATTGATTTTCGAATACCGACTTCTTTTCCGCGCTCCATCGATCGGGCGGTGCTGAGGTTCATGAAGTTGATCATAGCAATTGCCAAAATGAACAATCCGATCACAGAGAACACATAAATGTTCGCAAGGCTTCCGGTCTCTCCAGGTTGGCGTTGTGCATTGGTTCTGAGGTAAACATCTTTCAGCGGCTCAATGGCAATTATGTATTTTGAATCAGGGCCTTCACGATGTCTGCTCACAAATGCAGGTATTTTCTCATTGAATTTGGCTTCATCGAATTTTTCATTTACCAGGAAATAGGTGTAGGTGTCAACGTATCCCCACCACTCAAAAATTTCGGGTCTTGATTTCCGAAACGTACTCATAGAAAGTAATACATTAAACCGAAAATGAGAGTTGGAAGGTAAATAAGCGATAACACCTGTTACTGTATAATCACCGGGATTTGATCTGCCTGAAACCTCGCTTCCTTTTAATGATTTACCCAAGGCGCTTTCTTTACCAAAATATTTTTTAGCGGTTGTTTCGGTTAGAACAACACTATAAGGAGCGGCTAGCGCAGTTTTAGCATCGCCTTCCAGCAACTTCCAACTAAACACATCAAATACGGTAGAGTCCATAAAAAACGCACCATCTTCTTGATGTAAATTATCGCCAAGGCTGAGCAAAATATCTGCTCGTCCGGAAAATTGTACTACCTTATCAATCTCAGGAAACTCATTCTTAAGTGCTGGTCCAATGGGTGCGTTGCCCCACACCCAATACGATTCAGTTGATAACTTTGTCTTCGCGCTATTACCTGCGTCTTCCCATCCATGAATCACCCGGTAGATACGATCTCCCTTAGCATGATAATTATCATACGACAATTCATCCTGCACAAACATGAAGATCAAAAGGCAACAAGCGATGCCAAGACCAAGGCCGGAAATATTAATGGCCGAGTATGCTTTTTTCTTAATCAGATTCCTCCAGGCAATTTTTAAATAGTTTTTAAACATAGCGTATTCATTAAAGTTGGGAGTATGCTTTAGCTTTTTTAGTAGTATGGGCCTGAACAGTTTGATCATTTCCCAGGTATACAGTCGTTTTGCTTTACTTAGCGATAACTGCTCTGCATTATCGAAAAACAGTTCTTCCAAATCACCTTCGATCTCTTCCAGATATTCCTTCCGGATAAAGAATCGCAGGAATTTGACCGGCCATTTCGGTGGCCTTATGTCGCTGGTTTGAATCATATTACTTTCAACTCGGGAGTCATTGTTCCGGTCGTTGGAATTGAATTCCATAATCCGCTACGGATCTGTTTCATTTCAGAAAGTACCTTATGCGCATACGATGTGGTGGCATAAATGCGCTTGCGCTTTCCTCCCCTTTTCAAAGTCGCTTCACCAAATTCAGAAGTCAGACATCCTTTCTCTTCCATTCGCTTAAGAGCCGATTGGATTGAACCTACACTAAGCGTCTCTTTTAAGCGATCTTCGAGTTCTCCTTTGATTTCAACACCATAGGCTTCCTGTTGTAAAGCGGCCACGGTCAGCAATACCAGTTCTTCAAATTCCCCGAGTTTTGTTTTTTTCATTAGAAATGCCTGTGATTTTTATATTAATCGTAATTGTAGTTAAAATAGTTACATATTTTATTCGTAATTGTAGTTTTTATTTAAAATATTGGGTTTAGAGCTAAATTAGGGCTTAGATGTTACTAAAAAGCACAAGCGTGAGGGCTCTATAAAAATAGTGTCCTTAGAATTGTGCTAAAATAGGTTTGAGTCGATGGGGCCGTTAAGTTTCCAGGCTTTATTTCTATGGTCTAAATTTCTTTAACGCCAACCTTTACGCCCTGGAGGCACAACTGGGTTCGCTCTTTGCACTTCGGCCCATACGCGTTTACCCACTTTATCTGCTTCTGCAATCAGGCTGTCTTCGTCAACGGTGAGAATCTTGTGGTCACGCATGATGAACTCACCATCTACCATTACAGACTCCACATCTGAGGGCTGACCGTTGTGGAGCCATGCCGAGAGAATGCGTCCGGAAGGCACAAGGTGTGCCTGTTTTGTATTCAGAATAATTACATCAGCTTTCCTTCCTATTTCCAACAACCCTAACGCATTAGCCTGACCAATTGCCTGTGCTCCACCGAGTGATGCGTCTTGAAGAATATCCTCCGGTTGTGGGAGCAGACCGGGATGTTCGTCATTGCGGAGAATGCGTTCCGTGAGCATAGCTACCTTCATCACGGCAAACATGTCATTGTTGTTGTTATCTGTACCCAGGCAGATGGTGCAACCCGCATCACGAAGAGCAGGAATTGGAGGGCTCACTCCACGGTTGGCGGCCATGGCAGCCTGGTGCGAGATGATGGTTTGGGTTTTTCCAAGTAGCGCGATTTCATTATCGTTGACGTATCGGGCATGCGCTGCCACTAACCGTGGACCCAGGAAGTCATGTCGGTGCAAATACTCAGCAGGGCGTACGTTGTGATATTTCATCATATAATTAATTTCCGCATGCGTCTGATTCAAATGAATAGTATAATTGACTTCATGCTTTTCCGCAAAATCCCGGATAGCATGCATCAGCTCCGGTGAAGTGTTCTCTGTATGCACCACAGCAGGGAATACCTGAATGCGACCGTTGTTCTTATTATGCCACGCACTGAACAGGTCTTCTACCCGTTGCATACCTTCATCACGAAGTTGAGCGGAGAATCGTGGTGTCTCACTGGCTGCAAAACTTTCGGGAGACATAACGGTAGCGTCCATGCGGTCATTAACACCTTCTGCAAATACCCAACGCAAGCCAGTCTTTGCCAGCGCTGGAGCCTCTGACATAATTCTGGAAGTGTACTCCATCACTGTAGTAGTACCACAACGAATGCTATGCAATGCCGCCATGACGGACATCAATGCACGTTCCTCTTCTGAGACCAGGCGCTCGGGTTGCACTTTAAGTCCTGCACGATTGGGAAAACCGAAGTCTTCATTAAAACCTCTCGCGACCGCTGCAGAAAGATGTGCATGGCAGTTGATGATACCGGGAAGCAGTGCTTTGTTTTTTCCGTCTATTACCTCTGCGTCTGAAAATTGCTTGAGAATCGTATCTGTCGGACCGATTCCTGCAATGATGCCGTCTTTGATGGCAAGGGATACGTCAAGCATGGGGGCACGGTTTGCATCGCCAGTCACTACCGTAGTGTGTGTAAATACTACTGTATTATTTGGAGCTTCTGGTGAAGTGCTTTTTGTTGCGACCCCCGCGATCAATTCATCTGGAAGAAGTAAGCCTGTACCGATGGTGGCTCCAGCTCGTGCCAGCAACTGGCGTCTGGTCATGCGTTTGAAAGGATTTTCCATAGCTTGGATGGTTAGGTACTTGATAACACGAATGTTTTTAAAACCAGGCTTTGACTAAACCCGCCACAGGCCTAATACTTTCTTCCCACTTTAGTAGGCTGGCTCAGCTCCTTGGTTAGTTGATACAAAAACTCCTGTCCTTCATAATATTCTTTAACTCCTACACGTTCGTCCCTGCCATGCGCCCGTTTGTCATCGATATCACTGAAAATCCCGGAGGTACCAAATGTAGGAATTCCTGCTCTTCTGGTATGGGCACCATCGGTAGCTCCTGTAGACATCACCGGGACAACAGGAACACCTGGCCACATTTTTGAAGTTACTTTTTCGATTCCACCAAAAACTAAAGGATCTAATGGGGAGGGAGGGCTGGGAGCAGCCGCGTTCATCGGAGTAACTGAAATCTTATCATTATCGAAAACGGTGATCAGTTGTTGTTTTATCTTTTCAGGATCTTCTCCCGGCAGTATTCTGCAATTGACTACACCGGTGGCGGTTTGTGGCAAAGCATTTTGTGCGTGACCACCACTTAGCATAGTGGCTACGCAGGTGGTTCGCAATAACGCATTATAATAAGGAGTAGCAGAAAGCCGTTCAATGGCACCGGGATCTGGTGGTGTTTGGATAATTCCTTTCATGTCGGTGGCCAGTTGTCCACTCTCAATTTTAGAAGAGCGTTCGAAGAAAGCACGCGTACCATCGTTGAGATTAATGGGAAAATCATAATTAGCCAGATTATTCAGGGCTTTGGCGAGATGATAGATGGGGTTGTCTTTGCGAGGTACGGAGCTATGGCCACCGGCATCCTTCACTTCCAATTGAAAACTTTGGTACACTTTTTCACTCAGTTGTACACCGTTCAATATTCTTTTACCGTTTGCTGATTGACCGCCTCCGCCTTCATTGATGGCGAACTCCGCATCCATAAGGTTGGAATGATTTTCCAACAGCCAGGCGATACCATTATGGTCTCCACCTTCTTCATCGGCAGTAAGTGCAACAATGATGTCGCGCTCGCCTTTGTAATTTTCTTTTTTCAGGCGTATGAGGTTGGCAATAAATATAGATGCCATCGCTTTATCGTCCCGGATGCCTCGGGCATAGAAGAATCCATCCAGTTCACGGAATTCGAAAGGATCGAATGACCAGTCTTCGCGCTTGGCTTCTACTACATCGATATGAGCCATCAGCAGAACAGGTTTCTTTTTGCCGTTGCCACGCAATCTTGCTACCAGGTTTCCTTTTTTTGGATGTGACCCACCTATGAACAAGTCTGTCTCCTCAAATCCGGCAGCCTTAAGGCGGGCAGCCATGGCTTCTGCCGCTTCCGTGGTATTGCCGGTAGAGTGAGTAGTATTGATCTCAACGAGCTCTTTGAAGATCTCGCGTGTGAGTTGCTGATCGGGTTGAGCGCTTAAGATGAAGCTGTAACATATCAGTGCAGCAATAAGTAAGGACTTTGTGGGATTCATGTGGTTTGGATTTAGTAGTACTTAATTTACACAAATAGAGTAGTGGTGCAAACGGAAGTTACATGAAAGCAAGACATTGTTGCCTAACGACAATGGCATGAAGAATTCATGAAGTCTAAAAGCAAGGTTTTAATGTCGAAAGGCCGATCTCCAGCGTTTGAAAGATGTGTTCAGGCAATGACTGCATGGCCGGTAGCCCATTTGAAGAGCCTCCGTTTCGTCTTTAAAGAATACCCGATTTTTTTTCAGCATACGCTTACCTGAAGCACATCTCAGCATTCCATAAATTTTCAATTTGGAATTTCCAGCTAGCGATATAGATTTATTTCGGATCTGCTTGATCAGTTCGCGATTTGACAGTTGTTCATGCCGCATCATGAAATACAATACCTAATGTGTAACGTATGCCAGATTTAATTTCACTCACTCCATGTTTCATGTTGGCGCGATAGTATCCTCTCGATCCCTGAACGGGACGGAAATTGGTGGTAATGATAACGGCCTCACCTTGTTGGGGAGTGAGAACGGTTGCTTTGGATTGTGCCCTTGGGATTTGCTCGGTCAGCACAAGTTCACCTCCCTTATAATCCGTTTCAGATGAAAGCATTAAAATTACCTGAAACGGAAAATCGACATTTCCATACAAATCCTGATGTAATGAATTAAAACAACTTGCTTCATATTTCAAAATAAGTGGTGTAGGTCTATGCTGGCCCTGTTCGTTACATTTTAAAATGAATGATTGATGATCAGGTGGGTATTTTGACGCAGTGTTAAGTTTCAACATCCACTCGTTGGCAATCGCTGCCAGAGGAGGGTATAGTTGTTGACGAAGGGTAAGTATCATTTCCGGGAGCGGGTACGCAAAGTATTTATATTCCCCTTTTCCAAAGCGATAACGTTGCATGTTAATTACTTTTCTATACAATCCTTCCTGACTATACATCGATATCAGGGCATCGCATTCCTTATTAGTTAAGAACCCCGGTATTAAAGCATATCCCGATGAATTCAACTGAGTGACAAGGGCTTGCCAGGGTGTTGATTGAATCGCTTGCATGATCAAAATTGTAGTTTAGCCGACACGCTATCAACCTGATTCTTGCGAATGATGAGATGTACCTATGTCATTTCAACAACTTCCATTACACTTGTACCATGAACGATCTTGAATTGCCTGTACCTGAAGAATTTAGTTTTGAAGAAAATCTCGTGTTTCTGGAGCGATCTCCAAAAGAATTGCTGCACCAGGTGGAAAATAAGGAAGTGTATAAATTGGTATCGGTAGAAGGAGAAAGGGTATTGTTTAAGCTTGGTGCAAATAAAAATGGCCTAAAGGTTAAATTTCTTTTATCGACCGGCTCCGAACCGGTTCGGGCATTTGTTCATCAATACGTTGTGGATTGGTTTGACCTGGAAAGAGACCTGAAGCCGTTTTACGCTATGGCGGCACTTGATCCTCACTTATCCGAATTGGTGAAGAAACATTTTGGCTATCGCATTATCGGTCAACCGGATTTGTATGAATCGTTAGTTTGGGCTGTACTGGGTCAACAAATCAATTTATCATTTGCGTATACTTTGAAACAGCAATTTGTACGAGCCTTTGGCGAACGGTTGGTTTACAATGGCAGAGAGTATTTTATGTTTCCCAGCGCGGAGAAGATTTCGCAATTGGATGAAGAGGATTTGCTCCGGATTCAGTTTAGCCGACAAAAGAGTCGCTACACGATAAGAATATCGCAGGCGTTTGCTACGGGTGAAATTTCAAAAGAGAAATTGTCCGGCTTGCCCTTGGAGGAGGCGAAAGAGGTGCTGATGAAGATCAAGGGCATCGGTAATTGGACGGCCAATTACGCTTTGATGAAGACCTTTCGGTATCCCGATGCATTCCCCCTTGAAGATGCCGGGCTTAAAAATGCCGTTCGAAAATGTTTGAACCTTGAGCGATCAC
Organism: uncultured Ohtaekwangia sp.; assembly: GCA_964436055.1. Taxonomy (GTDB): domain Bacteria; phylum Bacteroidota; class Bacteroidia; order Cytophagales; family Cyclobacteriaceae; genus ELB16-189. The sequence goes on along the minus strand of CAYTBO010000063.1, from coordinate 728 downwards.
CCACCTGGGATGAAATTGAAAGGCTATTTAGAAAATATAAAGGTTGGGAGGCCTATGCTACTCTTTATTTATGGAGGGTACTGTAGTTTTTTTATAAAACAGGACAATTGTGTTTAACCACAAAGTTGCACCACGGTTGCGCTGAGGGTTATGAAAATTCTTTGTGGACCATTGAGATACTTTGTGGTTGTTTGTGTAATAGCTTACTTATTGCACAAAGCTCACAAAGGAGGCACTAAGGTTCACGGAGTTTTTTTGCGTCAAAGACCATGCCTCCGGCAGGTGAGGAGGCGCTGAGGGTTATGAAAATTCTTTGTGGATCATTGAGATACTTTGTGGTTGCTTGCGTAATAGCTTACTTATTGCACAAAGCTCACAAAGGAGGCACTAAGTTGTACAGAGGATTTTACCGCAAAGACACGGAAGAGCAAAGGATTACGGAAGATTCTTTGTGGATCTTTTGAGAATTCTTTTTGGTTCTTTGTGTAATAGTTTTTGTGGCTATGCCCTCGGCAGACATTTTTTGTTGCACAGAAGCACAAAGCATCGCATCTTGGGTGAAGCAAAACCGAACAATAATTAAAAATGGCACGACTGCATCTTGATTTACCAGAGAAGTTTATTTTTTCTACTGACCTGACCGTGCGTGTAAGTGATATAAACTATGGTGGACACGTTGGAAATGACAAGGTACTCAGCCTGATGCAGGAGGCTCGTGTTTTATTTTA
>CAYTBO010000062.1:6872-19068 GCA_964436055.1 uncultured Ohtaekwangia sp. | reverse complement strand
AAAAAGGGGTGGATTAACCTCCACCCTTTAATTTTTTAGTCGGACAAGAGTGTAAGACTATATCTTTTCCACGAAAAAGGTACCGGACAAATTCTAGCATTTGGTGGAAAGAAAGGTGACCAAGACGAAGACATCAAAAGATTTGAAAAGTTGATAAAAGAGTATACTCTACATAAAAATCAGACAAAATGATTTCAAAAGAAAAACTACTAAAGCAACCCAATTATCTTTTATCGAAGTATCAAGCAGAGATATATAGACAATTGAGTGCGTTCATGAAAGAGAATAAATTATCTCAAAAGCAAGTTGCAAAAAAACTTGGGGTAAGTAATTCTTATGTTAATCAGATTCTTAAAGGAAATTTTAATTATACCCTAAAGAAGCTTGTTGAGATATCTTTGTTAATTGGTAAAGTTCCTTCTCTTGAGTTTATCTCATTTAATGACATTTGGGATCAACAAAAGAGAAAACGAGAAGATTCATTAATAGTACAAGCATCCGCAACTGGAGGAGAAAATACTGTTTATATAAAGGTTCCAGAATTCAAAGCTGTTTCAAGTAAAGCTTTTGCAACAGCAACATCAGACGCAGAGGATATTATAAGCGATCACTACTGGATTGCACAATGTGACAATTAATTATGGCAAAAGATACCCAAGCAAAACCAATTGAAATTCACCTATCATTTAAAGAGGTAAGATTTGCTGGTTTCAGCACAACTGAATACGCAGATAATCTAGAGAATCAACTTCCACAAACAGAATATGAATTTCAATTCGAATTGAATATGAATTTCCAAAAAGCAGAGAAAACTGCGGAATTCACTCTCAAAGCGACTGTTTACAACAAAAATTCTAATCCAAAAGTAGAATTGGGAAATATTAAATCTGTTGTATCATTTCACATCAAAAATTTTGATGATATCATATTTATTAATGAAGGTAAAATGAAGATCCCTAACGAACTTATCTTGACTGGTGCAAGTGTATCCATATCGACAACTAGAGGAATGTTTGTTATGTGTGCCGCAACATCAAAAATTTCCAATGCTGTCATACCATTGGTGAATCCACAGAAATTTTTGTCATCCATTACTAGTGATTCAGGTATTCTTGCAAAACCACACCAATAGCCTTGCCGCGCAAGCCTCCCGCAAATCCAAAGCAAGTCTATCCGTGTGGTTAAGTGGCATGTTACTTTCTTTAGGTGCGGATCATATGATTGACTACCGAAAAGAAGATTTTACACAAAATGGAAAATACTATGATCTCATCGTTGATGTAGTGGCCAACCGGTCGCTATTTGCCTATAAACGCTCGTTATCTGAGAAGGGGATGTTTATCATGATCGGTGGCAAGGTGCCTCGCATCCTTCAGGCGCTATTTGTTGGTCCGTTGATATCCTCAAAGCAGGGCCGTAAATTGAAGCTGCTTGCCTATAAACCAAACCGCGATATGGAATATTTATCACAACTAATTGCAGTGATGGAACACCAAGAACGGCAGTAAGAATCGGTTTATTTATCCAACTATTAAGTCATTAAAATGTCATCAAGCATTCAGGAAGAAACCAGGGTAAAGCACATAAAACATAATCTGTCCCCCATCGTTATATTTATCACAAATGTCAAACCCATGAAGCTAATCGCGTGTTTTGTTATCACTTTGATTTCCTCTTTAATGCTATCCGCTCAATCTCCGGACCGAATAGTCATTGAAAACGTTATTACCGAATCGTACCTCGTCCCGGTGTATCTTAGCACCAATACAGAAGCCATCAAAAAAGGTTTCCATGAAAATTTTACTTTGTATGAACTTCGCAAGGGAGCGCTGTCGGTGCAGTCACGCGATCAATGGATTGAAAGTCTCGTAAAAGCAAATCAACAATCTCAGGATAAGAAAAAAACGTACAACTGGATGTTTGAACTCATTGATATAGAAGAGCAGACTGCCCTGGTGAAACTAAGAATTAATGAAAATGGTAGTATAAAATATGTAGACTACCTCACCCTTTACAAATTCAAAGAAGGCTGGCGAGTGATCACCAAGCAATTCACCCAATACTAATTTCGAGATGATGAAACAACGTGTAGCCATGATCTCACTCGTGGTCAATGAATACGATGAAGCTATCGAGTTCTATACACGGAAGTTAGACTTCATTGTTTTAGAAGACACCCGTTTAAGCGACACGAAAAGGTGGGTTGTGATTTCACCAAAAGGAGATGGAGGTTGTAAGTTGCTTTTGGCAAAAGCTTCGGATGAACGGCAACACAGCCGGATTGGAAATCAAACAGGGGGGAGGGTATTTCTTTTTATGCATACTAACAATTTCGACCAATATTTTCAGATGTTGGTTTCAAACGATGTCACGATCGTGCGATGGCCTGCGGTGGAATCTTTTGGCAAAGTAGCCGTTTTCGAGGATTTGTATGGCAACCTTTGGGATCTGATTCAACCTGCCAAAGAGAATTAGTCCCAAATCCCTTGGAGTGCATAAATTCTGCCGCTTACTTCATTTTCTTCCGATGACTGAATCAATTGTGCTTTGGTCAGGGGACCGGTGGGGAAGAAGATTGAGGTCATAGCCAGTTGACCTTCGTTAACAAATAATTCAATTGAACTCACGTCCACGATCAATTGAATCTTCATTACGTTGTTCTTGAATGGAAAGGGCCCGTATTGAAGTCCATTGAATTTTTCGGAGAAGTCATTTTTCCCGGATTTGTCGCGATCTATCACAAACTGGTTTTGTGCGGGATCAAAGTCAATCGCTAATTGTTCGCCTTCCTGGTTGGACAATACAATCCGAAAAGGCGTTATCGGTTTCTCGTTGATGATATTGAGATGCAGGTCATAAATTGATAGCGAGTCCGGGTTAAGTTCAATTGTCCCCGCATCGCTTTTATTGATATCAACGGGACTGAGTCGTAGCCGTTCAAATTCCGTAACCGGTAATGAGGATACCCTATAACTTCCCTCGAATGTCAAAAGAGAAAGTGTGCGGGGAACGGTCATGGCGCTTCTCCACCGTTCGGTTGGTACTACATTGCCGTAATGCCAATTGCTCATCCATCCCATGAAAAGCCGTCTTCCATCTGATTCCGGGATGTTAGACCATGTCACACCGGCGTAGTTGTCCCGGCCATAATCCAACCATCGGCTCTTGTCATCCTGCGGCACAAAGGTTTTTCCATCGAAATCGCCAACAAAATACTGCGTGGCAGATCCGCCATTGGGTCCGCCGGGATTAATACTTACCAGCAGCACCCACTTGTCTTCCAATGGGAATAAGTCTGGACATTCCCACACGCCTCCATGCGCACCGAGATCAGAGCCAAAATCGCTTTCCAGCGACCACTCTTTGAGATTTGAAGAAGAATAAAAACGGATGTGATCCTTAACTGCCAGTGCCATTACCCATTTATGCTGATCCTCCATCCAGAACACTTTTGGATCGCGAAAATCATTAATGCCGGGATTGGGTAGCACGGGATTACTTTCATATTTTTCCCAGGTTCTACCATTGTCCAGGCTAAAGGCAAGGCCTTGCGTTTGATAGACACTACTGCCTTCCTTTTCCATTTCCGCGTTATGGTAGGTGAAGATGGCTACCAGTGGCGGATTTTCCTTCGATCCAAATCCGGACGTATTGTCTTTATCAAACACGGCGCTACCCGAAAAGATATACCCTAGCTTATCAGGATAAAGCGCAATGGGTAAGTGTTGCCAATGAATCATGTCTTTGCTTACGGCGTGACCCCAGTGCATGGGGCCCCACACCGTGCTATCCGGATAGTATTGGTAGAAAAGATGGTATTCCCCATTATGGTAGACCATCCCGTTGGGATCATTCATCCATTTTTCAGATGGCGAGAAGTGAACCTGAAGCCTGTGCTTCTCCCGGTATACCGTTTGTTGAGAATTCGTTAAGGATTCGTTAACCTGCTGCGAACATGAAATCGCAGCCATAAGTAATAAGAAATAAATACCTCGTGTAATCATGTCAGTTCTTTAGCTAATTCTTCTAATGTTTTTCCTTTGGTTTCAGGCATCAAACGCCACACAAAGAGTAACTGCAATACCATCATAAAAGCGAAAAAGGCAAATACCGGCCATGGGTTGTCACCAAAAATGCCATCCTTCTTGTCAATAAAAATAGGTGTGAGCAGTGTGATCAGGGCAGCGAAGACCCAATGTGTTCCCGTTCCCAGTGATTGTCCATAGGCACGCACCTGATTTGGAAATATCTCAGATATAAACACCCAAATCACAGCGCCTTGCCCGACTGCATGAGAAGCAATAAAAAGCAGAATAAAGGCCAGCAGATAAGATGGATCAACACCCACGTAAAAGGAATATGCCGTGAGGGACAAACTGAGAATGTAACCAACGGAGCCAATAAACATCAACGCTCTTCTGCCAATACGGTCGATAAGGTATAAACCTAAAAAAGTAAATATCATGTTGATGCCTCCAATTGAAATGGAATTGAAGAGGGAATCCTTCGCTGCCAGCCCTGCCATCTCCAGTAGTTCCGGTGCATAGTAAAGGATAAAGTTGATGCCCGAAACCTGGTTGAAGAAGGCGATTAGAAACGCCAGCATGATGGGCCTGTAGTATTTTTTGGAAAGAAAATTAACACGTTCCGCCTCCGGTGTTATATCATCGATAATGGCTTGTAGACGTTGCTCGGCAGTCGCAGGATCCATTTCCATGAGAATCTCGAGTGCGCCTTCCCTGTCTTTCTTTTTAAGATAAAGCCAGCGAGGGCTTTTGGAAACACCAAGGATAAGCACACAGTAGACGAGAGCCGGAATACCTTCCACACCCAGCATCCAACGCCAGTTATTTGTTCCGCCTACACTTTGCAGAAAGTAGTTGGAAATAAACGCAATCAGTATCCCAAATACGATCATGAATTGGTATAGTGCTACGAATTTTCCCCTGTTTTTAGGAGAAGTAATTTCTGAAATGTAAGTAGGTGCAGCTACGGAAGATGCTCCAACACCTACGCCTCCAATGAACCGGAAGAAAGAAAAAGTATATGGGTCGGGAGCCAGGGCAGAGCCTAACGCTGAAACTAAATACAGAATGCCTATCCAGAATAACGTTTTTTTGCGCCCCCATTCATCGGTAGGTATGCCGCCAAACAACGCCCCGAAAACTGTACCCCATAGGGCCATCGACATGATGAATGTGCCATGAAAGAAGGGACTTGTATTCCAAAGTTGTTTTATGGGAAGGTTAGCGCCCGAAATTACCACCGTATCAAACCCAAAAAGAAAACCAGCCAGCGCAACCGTAAGAGACCAACGTATGATTTTGTTATTCATCAAGTTTTACTTTCTTTAAAGCCATTAGGGTAGCATGCCAATCACCTGCTTATATTGAGCCACTAAATAAAAAAACTAAGTTGGTTCACAGGTTAAGATAGTAAAGTAGAATAAATGAAAGGTAAACCCAAAACAATGAACAAAATAAAACTAGCGGAAGTTTTGGAATTGTCCAGGATCGTAAGCGGCCACTGGCGATTGGCAGAATGGAAACTTAGCGCGAAAGAATTGGCAAGTCTTACAGAACAAACGATTGAAACGGGTATTACCACCTTTGATCATGCGGATATCTATGGCAATTATAGCTGTGAAAAGCTTTTTGGAGATGCCCTTCGGCTTCAGCCTGGCTTACGGCAACGGATTCAATTGGTAACCAAACTTGGCATCAAGCTGGTGTCGGATAAATTTCCGGAACGAAAGGAAAAGATTTATGACTATTCCTATAATCACATCGTAAGCTCGGTAGAGAATTCATTGAAAAATCTGGATACTGATTATATTGAGTTATTACTCCTTCACCGGCCAGCGCCTTTTTTCAATCCAGAAGAAGTGGCCAAGGCCTTTTCTGATTTGAAGAAATCGGGTAAAGTATTGCACTTCGGTGTCTCTAATTTCACACCTACTCAGTTTTCCATGCTCAATGCCTACACCGTTGAGCCATTGGTTACCAATCAGGTAGAAATATCTGCTTATTGCCTTGAGCATTTCGAAAATGGAAATATCGATTTCTTTTTAAAGGAAAATATCCAACCTATGGCCTGGTCGCCATTGGCAGGGGGGAAGATACTGAATCAACAGGATGAGAAAGGACAACGGATATTGAAGGCATTGCAGGAAGTAGCGGATGATCTGGGGGGACAACAAATAGACGCGCTGGCGTATAGCTGGCTACTCAATCATCCGGTAAAGATTATCCCGATCATCGGTACAAGTAAAATTGAACGAATTAAAAATTCTGTTAAAGCCTTGAGTATTAAACTGAGTCTTGAGCAGTGGTTTAAAATCTATAATGCATCAACAGGAAAAAAATTACCATAATTACGGAATGACGTAATGCTTCAGGGTAACCGGCAAGCGTGTCGTTGCAGCAACAACCAGGCATTGTTCTCCAACACATAAACTTCCGTATACCTAAGGGGAATTGAAAACGCTTTTCCTTCCATCGTACCCGTAAATTCACCCTTGCCCGTAATCACCACACAATTGCCGGATTCCTTCGAGGATGCTTCTTCAATTTTTACCTCCCCATAGTGAAGCTTTCCTGATTTAAGGTCGTCAATTACTTCTGCTGCATTCTGATTCCAACCGTTGGAGTGGATGTATGCCAACTCCTGATGCAGGACTCCTCGCAATGAGTCATAATTCTTACCGGTAAGCCATTCAAACTTTTTATAGTGCAGGGTTAGCACTTCCTTTTCAGCTTTGGATTGGGCGAATACGGAAACTGGAAACAAAAAAAACAAGAGAAGTATTTTATCCATAACTTTATAAGAATTAATTGTATCCGTTTTGCAAGTAATCTTCTTTCAACACGCGCTCAAGGGTTTTTAGAAGGAAATCACTATCGGATTGATTAAATACCATAGGCGGTTTAATTTTCATCACGTTTTCATAAGGGCCATCCGTACTCATCAACACGCCCAACTCCCTCATTCGGTTTGCAAGATAGGCAGCCTCCTTTGTTGCGGGCTCTTTCCCATTGTTTTTAATCAGCTCAAGGCCGAGAAACAAGCCGACACCGCGTACATCTCCAATAATTGGAAATTTCTCCATCAAAGCCAGCAACCCATTCTTTAAGTAGTTTCCGATATCTTCTGCATTCTGCTGAAGTTTTTCCTCTCTTATAGTATTTAAGACTTCAAGCCCGATAGCACATGAGACCGGGTTGCCTCCAAACGTATTAAAATACTCCATACCATTCGCAAATGCATCAGCTAGCTTACGCGAAGTTACTACCACCCCAAGCGGGTGTCCGTTTCCAATTGGTTTTCCGATAGTGAGAATATCGGGAACAACACCTTGCGTTTCAAATGCCCAGAAGTGACTACCGCTCCGTCCGCAGCCGATTTGAACTTCGTCGGCAATACATACGCCACCAGTGGCATGAATGTGGTTGTAGGCTTCCTTTAGATAACCTTCGGGTAATACAATTTGTCCACCACAGCTGAGAACGGACTCACAAATGAATCCGGCAATGTTACGACCATTGCCTTTTACCTTATTTATGGCCGATTTTATATAATCCGCGTACTCCCTTCCAGCCGTCTTTGAATTTTGATATAGTCCCCTGTATACATCGGGTATAGGAACGACCTGAATGTGCTCTGGAGCGCCTTTGCCACCCTTACCATCAAATTTGTAGGAGCTCACTTCAACACAGGCGTTTGTATTCCCATGATAGCCGGCTTCCACTACCACCATATCCTTTTGCCCGGTATAGGTTCTCGCTATTCTAAGCGCCAGTTCATTGGCTTCACTTCCGGAATTCACAATATAAGCTACTTCCAATGGCGCTGGAATCGTGGCCATCAATGCTTCGGTGAAATGAATTATGTTTTTGTGAAGGTACCTTGTATTTGTATTTAAAACAGCCATTTGTCGCTGACCTGCTACTATAACACGGGGGTGTTCATGGCCAACATGCGCCACATTATTAACCGTATCGAGGAATTTCCTTCCGGTATGATCAAATACGTATTGCCTGTGCCCACGAACTATGTGCAATGGATTGCGATACGATAAACTTAAGTTTTTTCCCAGGTGAACCTTTCGGAATTCCATCAGTTTTTGTTCATCCGCAGCGCCTTCAGCAGGTGAGGGGCTGTTACCAATCAACCACCATGGATCAGGGCATAGACTAGTCCATACGGTTCGCTGTGAAGGGAGAACCACCCCGTTGTAGTCCCCGTTGCTGTCAAGTAAGTCAAGGATAACCTGAAAGTGAAGATGCGGTGACCATCCACCATTTTCAGCGATGCCGCCAAGCGATCCTACCTGGTCTCCAGCCTTTAGTTGAGTTCCTGGATTTAAGCTGGTTAACGAGTTCCTGCTCAAGTGCCCATACAAGGTATAAAATGTTAACTCAGGTAATACTTCATGTTTTAAAATGACCGTAGGGCCATAATTTCTGTCACCTTCATTATCAATGGTGCTTACCACTTCACCATCCAGTGGGGTGAAAACGGGCGTATACGCCTTGGCAAATAGGTCCAATCCAATGTGAATTGTTCGCCATTCCGGCCCCTCGTTTCCTCCGTGCTCAAATGCCGCCGATGTGTAAAACGGTCTGGCTTCGTTGTACCTGCCGATGCCGATTGATTTTTCGGAATTGTGAATAGCCTCTTCGATATTGTGCTGAAGGGACTTTCCGTTGAGCACCTCGGACTGGCTTCCCAATTCAAGGCTGCTCATACTCAAATCAAGCCAATACTGATTTGAAACGGAATCACACTTAACTATAGGCGCACAAACTGCTGTCTTCGCCCAATCAGTAAATATTTTTTGAGTTGGACAAGGAGCAAGGCCACATTCAGAGCGGAAGGTATAATAGGCTAATGAAGGCGGAATCGCTCTTAACTTTTCAAGCAGATTCCACGCCGCGATATCACTGATTTGTAAATAAACATTGTCAGGTTCTTCCTCTCTGTTAAGCTGAGAACAAATTACGCTTATGATCAACCGGGTGGCGATAAGGGGAAACAGCACTTTCAGCTCTTCATCATGCAGGGGATAAATTTCATGATAGCCCCTCACCATATGACCGGCTGCCTGCAAGGGATCGGGTTTGTGCATAAGCGCATAGGCCATGGCAATAGCCAATTCATTAATGGTATGAGAATACACGGCATCCCCAAAATCAATAACTCCCGGAACGATTGGATCCAACGCATCATGACTGACAAGAATATTATAGTCGTTAGCATCATTATAAATAACACTTTTGCGAAGCCTGTTTTCCACCGGCTTGACTGCTAATTCATTCAATTCATAGAAATAATTGAGCAGCTGTTGTTTCCTTTCATCATTTACCTTATGCAGGTGTGGCTTTATCCATGATAGCTGGGCTAAATCCCATTTGATAAATCGGTTTGCCGACGGATTATTAAAATCCTTTAATGATTTTGCCAATTTACCGCATAGTTCACCGACTTTATAGAGCATTTCAGGAGAATGCGGATTGACCGTTGCCAAAGGCCTTCCTTCTACCCAAGTGAGCAGCCTGATAAACCGATCATGGCCATCTTTGTCTCTACTTAAAGTAATGTCATCTCCTGAAGGTGAGGGTATTACAGTAGGAATTTCAAGTCCCATATCCTTGGCAGCGAGATGATTTAATATCGAATTTTGAAACTCAAGGTTCTCTTTTTTCTCCTTTATATTGGCAACTTTAAAGGTATACTTTTGGCCCTTGGTGGTTGTGAGCAAGAAGTTTAGATCTATTTCTCCAGGCAAGGATTTCAATGTTCCTTGCACTCCATAATTAGCGCTGATTAATTCCTCTATGTCATGAAGGCTAAAGTTCATTTTGGGTATCATGTAAAAAGCAGCCAAATTTAAACTAATTCCGCGCTGAATAAGAGAGCTATTATATCAGTAATATAAATATTCCTTCAATGTATAATTTGCAACTATCTTGTCATTTATCCGTAAATGGCTAATTAGGCTCGCTTTTTTCCAATTGACCAAAGTACCTTAACCCGACATACCTCAATATGAAACTTAAGCTGTTGATTCTGGTTCTTATCCTATCGTTCAGCGGGTATGCCCAGTCCAAAAAGACCTACGAATATACTGTCGATCTAACCCACGTAGTTGATGACAAAGTAAACGTAGAGCTGGCCACTCCGGCTATTAGTGAAGATGAAATAACCTTTTATTTGCCTAAGATCATACCGGGCACCTATGCGGTTCAGGATTACGGTCGATTTGTTTCCGATTTTCAAGCCATGGATAAAAAAGGAAATCAACTAGCTGTTCAAAAGCTTGACACCAACTCCTGGAGAATAAAAGGGGCAAAAAAACTATCCAAAATAACTTATTGGATTGAAGATAGCTTCGATACCAAATTGGCGGGGCCAGATATTTTCTGGCCAGCAGGCACCAACATTGAAGAGGATAAAAATTTTGTAATTAACCCAAGCGGTTTTTTTGGATATTTTCAGGGGCAGAAGCAAAATCCGTTCAGGTTTAACATCATCCGAAACACAGACTTTTATGGATCTACCGGTTTGATTCCGGAAAAAACGAATGAGCCATTGGCGACTATCAAACTTGAGAAAAATACATCTCATCCGGACAAGCGTGTTGACGTTTTTTTGGCAGAAGACTACGACCGATTAGCAGACTCACCCCTGATGTATGCCAAAGCCGACACGGCTGTAATCTACGTAGGTAACACAGAGGTATTGATCGGATCCTATTCACCTAATGGAAAAATCACAGCCAAAGAAATTGCCAATAGTGTAAAAGAAGTTTTGATGGCTCAAAAGGAATATCTCGGTGGTACCCTTCCCGTAGATAAGTACGCATTCATTTTTTACTTTACCGATCAACCCGTATTTTCCTATGGTGCACTTGAACACTCGTATTCATCGTTCTATTACATGCCGGAAACTACCATAGACAAAATGAATCAGCAATTGAGAGATTTTGCCGCGCACGAGTTCTTTCACATTGTTACACCCCTTACCATCCATTCCGAAGAGATTGGCCGATTTGATTTCAACGATCCTAAAATGTCAAAACACCTTTGGCTTTACGAAGGGGTTACTGAATATTTTTCAGGCAACATGCAAGTGAAATATGATCTGATTACGCCGGATCACTACCTTACCATTCTCAGACAAAAATTATTGACCTCGGATGGATTTAAAGATGATCTGCCATTTACCGAATTCAGCAAAGAAGTGTTGAACAAATACGGAGATCAGTTTTATAATGTATACCAAAAGGGAGCAATCATCGGCATGTGCGTGGATATCAAGCTGAGAAAACTTTCCAATGGAAAATACGGATTACAAAATCTGATCATGGATCTTTCAAAAAAATACGGCAAGGACAAATCCTTCAATGATGAAGAACTTTTCAAGGAAATTGGAGCATTGACTTATCCTCAAATCGAAGAATTTTTCAATACCTATGTAGCGGGTTCCACAACACTTCCCTTAAAAGAAGTTTTTAGGGAAGTGGGTGTCAACTATGACCGAGAATTAGTGGAAATGGAATTGAGTCTGGGATTCGATAATAGCCAAGTAGCGGTCAAGCAATACAATGACAAGCAAATGATTGCATTCAAAAATGTTGCACTCATGAATGAGCAGGGCAAATCCCTTGGTCTCAGGGATGACGACTTGCTGGCAAAAATCAACGATGAAGCAATTCCCTCACTTGGCCCGGAGCTGAGCACTTTTATAGCAAAACACAAAGGCGCGATGGAAGAAGGGGGAAAACTTTCCTATACGGTGCTGAGAAAAGAGGAGTCAGGAGAGTATAACGTAGTGCGACTGGAGGCGCCTGTCAAATTGGTTGGGGTAACAAAAAGACACATCCTTTCCTTTGATGAAAATGCTTCTGCAGAACAACTGGCACTACGAAAATCCTGGCTGACTCCTTAATCCCTGTTAAGATCCTCACTTCCTCAGCCAAGCCAAGGTTCGTGTCCTCACGAATCAGACTGTAAGGATTGCGTTTACATTCCTTTTATGTTTTACTATATCCTGGCTCTGCTTAACCTCTTCGACCTTGAGCCTTTCAGTAAAAAATGTTAACCACAGAGAGCCACAGAGGAATACACAGAGGGCCACAAAGCACGGGTGTTGGTATTCACTGTTTCACTTAAGCCAAGGTTCGTGTCCTCACGAA
>CAYTBO010000062.1:0-6772 GCA_964436055.1 uncultured Ohtaekwangia sp. | reverse complement strand
ACCTCTTCGACCTTGAGCCTTTCAGTAAAAAATGTTAACCACAGAGAGCCACAGAGGAATACACAGAGGGCCACAAAGCACGGGTGTTGGTTATTCACTGTTTCACTTAAGCCAAGGTTCGTGTCCTCACGAATCAGGCTTCAGTTCATAGAAATCAGAATACGTTTACATTCACTTCTCTCAGCCAAGGTTCTCTATCCTGGTTCTGCTTATCCTCAGCGGCATTGAGCCTTTGCAGTGAAAAATGTTAACCACCAGTGGTGAGATCGGCTTCAGCTTCCATCTCCACCAGATAACCGTCCCCGATCAACTCAGCGCTCACCAGCGTGTTGGCAGGTTGAATCCCGGCAAACCGTTGTCCGTGCGCTCTTGATATTGACTCCCAGTCATCGGGGTTTCGCACGTAAATGCGTGTTCGTACCACATCTTCAAGCCGGCCGCCAAGTGATTGGATGGCGCCTTCGATCTTGTCGATAATAAAATGCATCTGCGCAGCGGGATCATTACCACCAATTGACCTTGTGCCATGTGTAGCTGTCGTGCCCGATACCAAAATCCGGTTTCCCTTTCTCACCGCGCGACTAAAACCTGCAAGATCTTCCCACACCGTTCCACTCAATGCTTTGGTGCGACCATCGCCACCTTTAAATGTTGGATAGGGCGAGGGAATTTCATGCACGTGGTGACTCAGGTCGCCCGATGCCGTGAGAAATGGCGGTTTTCGATACTCATCACCACAATCACCGGGTATCCGGTTTAGTTGAACTATTGCGCGCTGAATTTCGAGTCGGCTTTCTTCGTCCAATTTCAACTCAAAAAGTTTTTTGTTTTCTGAAACGTGATCACTTAGCCCTGGTCTGGCGCCAATAATCACTCCACCTACTGCAGCATCATCCAGAATAAAACGACTGGCAATATTTGAAATTGATGCATTATACTTTTTCGCTACACCGGTCAGGATGGTCAGCAGTTCCTGAAATTTTTGCCAGCCACCGGCCACATCAATGAATCGCTTGTATTTCATCTGCGACCAGGTAAGTTTTTCATTGAGTTCAGGTTCGGGCTTATTCAGCCATCGATCGGTCAGGAAACCACCCGCCAACGTGCCAAATGCCAGGATCTTAATTCCATTTTCAATACAAAATTTTCGCATCCCGTCTGCAGCACGTTGATCGATTAGGGAATAACATAATTGATTGGATACAATCTCAATTCCACTCCTTACAACGATGCGCAAGTGAGCCGTGTCGAAGTTGGTGAGCCCTAGATTACCAATTAACCCTTCGTCTTTCAATTCCTGAAGCCAGAAAAGGCAATCCAGATAGTTTGGATCGGCATAGTTCCAGGCATGGAATTGAAGCAGGTCGATGCTTTCGGCCTGAAGTCGGGAGAGTGCACGCTCAACAGCCGCTCTGACTTCGGATTTAGAAGTATGTCCCGGCTTGGGCACCCACTTGGTAAGCAGTTGAACAGCTGATCCTTTGTGTTGTTTTTTAAATTGACCTGCAATCAACTCTGCTGATCCATAATGATCCGCCATATCAAAGGTGGTAAACCCGGCACTGGCATAAGCTTCCATAGCCTGGGCTACTTTATTTTGATCCGCTTGTTTTCCATCCCGCTCCATATCTGCTATTTGCCAGAGCCCTGTTAGTACACTTGAAATAGTAAGGGTGGGGGAAAGTTCACACCACTTTTCACTCGTTATCATATCGGTATCATTATAGAAAGAAATAAATTTACTCTCTTTGGTGATTATTCAAAACCCTGAAGGTAGTGGTACGTCTGTTGTATAAAGCATGAATAATATGAAACCCGTAAACATTAAAGATAAGTTTTTACTGTTCAGCGAGACCTGGACGCCTAAAATCATTGGAGAACTAAATGGGCAATACGTAAAGCTGGCCAAGGTAAAGGATGGATTCGTGTGGCACAGCCATGAAAATGAAGATGAACTCTTTATGATCTTCAAGGGTACTTTATATATGGATTTCCGTGAGAGAACGGAAGTTATAAAGGAGGGAGAAATGATCATTGTCCCGAAAGGTGTGGAGCACAATCCAAGAACCAACGGCGAAGAAGTGTGGGTTCTTTTGTTTGAGCCTAAGGCTACTGCACATACGGGTGCAGTGGAACATGAGCGCACGGTGCATGATCAGAAATGGATCTGAAATTATTCCTCAGGCAACTGAGAAAAGCGCTGCGCGGTGTCCACGCCGGAAGCCTTTAGTTTCTTACGTTCCCTGCCATAGATCAAGCTGGCAATCAGCATGACAATCATCCAAACGGGTGTAGAATGAAAATACCAGGCATCAACTTGACTGTTCATGTCTTTGATTATGTGAATAATCAAAAATCCTGAAAGG
The DNA here is from genome assembly GCA_964436055.1 of uncultured Ohtaekwangia sp. Classification (GTDB taxonomy): domain Bacteria; phylum Bacteroidota; class Bacteroidia; order Cytophagales; family Cyclobacteriaceae; genus ELB16-189. The sequence continues at coordinate 4,406 of CAYTBO010000062.1, read as the reverse complement.
ATAATTGCACCGCTCCGGGCAATCAATAATTGCAAACTCCTGTTTTTGATTGCCTTTACGTCAGCAGCGATTATGGGATTTTTTGACGGCAACGTGATCACCGTAATGCACATGAGCAGGAAGTTCACCAGCATGGATGTAACCATGATATCTATGCCCAGAAAAAAATCACCGGCAAAGTGACTGCCAAGAATCCCAACTGATGCCATGATCCCGCTTGCTACAATGGCGGTCTTGGGAGTCTTGTATTTTTCATCAATACGGGCAATGATCTTAGGGAAAATGCCATCTTCCGCCCAGGCAAACATTAGCCTGGAGACGGAGAGTATCATAGCGGGAAGGTCATTAAGCAAGGCAATAGCAGCGCCACATACGATAGCAAGCGCCCATCCTGAAGGCAGCAAATAGCCTAGCATACCTGCGGCAGTTACATCTTGCTCCATCGCTTTGCTTGCCACAAATTGCCAGGGCACGGCATGATAGACGGATGTAGTAAAAAGAAAATAAAAGGCCCCAACGGTAATTACTGCAATAATAATAGCGAGAGGCAAGTTGCGTGTTGGGTTTTTGGCTTCTCCACCCGCCTGTGCGATTGAGTCGAAACCTATAAAACTGGAAAACAACAATGCAGCGGCAGCCAGAAACGTATTCCACTTAAAAGTTACCTGTTGTTGAATTTGTGTGCTCAAACTTCCATCATCGCCAATAGCTTTTATAAAGTCTGCGTGATTGAAAATAAATCCCGCAACAATGACAACTCCGCCAAGCACAAACATGAGAGTCATCAGGGGAATAACAGTTCGCTCATAGAGTCGCACACCCCTGATGTTGATAAATACAAAAATCCACAGAAGCAAAAGAGCAAGACTCATCCGAATAGTACCCATGTCAAGCCATTCCGATATTTCGACCAGACCCAACTGAAAGGTGATATCCCTGAAAAAAGGAATGATCACATACGAAATCACTCCGATGGCAATGGAAAGCCCAAACCATTGGGAAAAACTTGCGACAAAACCTAAGTAGGGTGAGAGACCGCGGCTTGCATAAATATAACTTCCACCTGCTCTTGGCATGGCTGAAGCTAACACACTGTAACTTAGGGCAGCCAAAATTGCCGGGACCGCGGCAAAAAGGAAAGCAGGTAATACATAAGGTCCGATACCAGGCACATTGCGCTGAATCATAAACGGCACAACGTAGATGGAGGCACCCAGCATAGAACAAATACCTGTGGCGGCCAACCCCAACAAACTCATATGACGTGAAAGACTTACTTTGCTCAAACTTATTCTTTTACGTTCGTATAGGTAAAGCTGCTTTGGGCTAAATATAAATACAATTTCAGTAGGCAGACGAAGTTCTTATCAGGATGGAATGACATAAAATAACCCTTTCAATTCTGAACCTTGTGAAGAATCTCCCAATTTGCATGCCTGATTAGGCATCCTTTGGTCGTTCCTCATGCAGAATGACGATAGTGTTTTGTTTTTGCGTGACATCAGCTATTTAAAATGGCCACGGTGCAGGAAGTTTTCTAGTCACTGCTTAGCCAGAAGAACTAAGCCTTATTGATGATTAGAATTCTAAGTAAGCCTTGCCCTAAGCGATATTAGTACTTTATAGCTACCTTTGTTGCGTGACTAATTTCTCAGCTATTCTTAGCGAACATATTGAAGAGGGTACGCTGGTGCGCCTTAGCTTGAGCAAACCGCTCTATAAAACGCAGGACTTAAAAAACGTTTATATCAGACCTGTAGAAATTAAAGGAAAGCCAATGTTTTCGTTTACCTACCGGCACAGTACCAACGATGCGGTTAAGAATTTCGATGCGGATGGATGCAAAATACAAGTTGATCAATTGATCCCCGCAAGTTTTCAAATTGCAACGTTGTTAACTACTCATGAAGAAGTGGTTCTGAGAATTTCAAAAAAAGGTACACAACAGGTAAGTAGAAAAAAAACAATGGCTGGGGTTGCGCCTGATAAATCGCATGACCGAATCAAAAATAGTTTTACGGATCTTTCTGATGCCTACCTTAAACACCTCAAAGTAACAGACCTGGATGGTAACCTTATTCCGCGGATGGCAGATAAATACAGGCAGATTAACAAATACCTGGAAATCGTTGACGGATTAATTAAGGCGGTAAATCTACCCGATACGATTCGTATTACAGACATGGGATCGGGTAAAGGTTATCTCACGTTTGCGCTCTACAATTACCTGGTCAATAAACTTCACCTCAATGCTGAGGTCACCGGGGTAGAACAGCGCGCTGAACTGGTTGCACTCGGAAATGAAACAGCCGCACTTTGTGATTTTACTAAACTTAACTTCATTGAAAGCACAATTCAGGATTATAAACCCGATAGAATAGAGATACTTATTGCCCTGCATGCATGCGATACGGCTACGGATGATGCCATCGCGAAAGGTGTTAGAAGTAAGGCCCATTTGATTATTTGTGCCCCTTGTTGTCACAAACAAATACGGCAGCAGGTGAAAGGAAAAATACAGCCGAGTCCGTTGTTGAAATATGGCATCTTCAAAGAACGCCAGCTTGAAATGGTGACGGATACCTTACGGGCTTTACTGCTGGAGTTGCACGGCTACAAAGCAAATATTTTCGAGTTCATTTCCAGTGAACACACGAGCAAGAACATCATGCTGGTGGGAGCAAAGAGACCTGGAGCTGTAAATGAGAACGAGGCCATAAAGAAAATTGAGGCGTTAAAAAAGGAGTATCAAATTGACTTCCATTATCTTGAAAAACTGATGAGTTGATGTGATAATTAGCTGATGAGTTGATTGTTCCTATCAGCATGTGGCTACATAAATGGTAGTTTGAGCGTATTAATTGTGGGGTACCTTTGAGTTTTCGGATTGACGTAGCATGAAAAGTGTATTCTTATTTACTGTAATTAGTTGTAGCTTGTATTCCTTGGCTGGCGCACAAAGTATTGAGGAAGCCAGGAAAGGGTTAACAAGTGATGAATTTATTATTGAGTACATCGCCCACGCCTGCTTTAGGACACACGGTCGGATGTAACGACTTCACTGACCTACTATGTTTTAGACCATTATAGAGATAATTGATTATGAAGTTTTTCCGGATTGTATTGTTTTTTGAATTGTTACTATTCGTCAATTCGCTTTATGCCCAGGAGGCCTATCGCAGGTGGCGCATTATGAATGAGATCAGAAATGATAAGTTCGAACTAGTACTGCCGGAGGTTATGCGTGAAAACAACATTGACATGTGGATCATCACCAACAAAGAAGGAAACTTTGATCCGCTATACCCGGATATGGGTGCTGGCTACACTACCCAAAATGGGTATTATATTTTCACTGACATTGGCAAGCCAAGGATAGAGCGTGCAGCACTTGGCATTGATGGCGGGCTGTTAGAAGGCGGAGGTAGTTACGATTATTTTGGTAGTGAAGATGAGCTAACAGAATTTGTGACCAAGCGTGACCCTAAGCGCATTGGATTGAATATGTCGAAGATGATAGGTGGCGCAGACGGATTATCTTATACCATGCATCAGCAACTCACCGAAGTGTTGGGTAAAAAATATGCATCTCGATTTGTGTCTGCCGAGAAACTGGTGTCAGATTTCCGTTCACGAAGAGTAGCTACTGAGATAGGAGTATTCGCTGAAGCCGGAAATTATTCATATCAGATTGCCGAGCGTGCCTTTTCAAATGAGGTGATCACTCCGGGAGTAACTGCGTTGGAAGATGTAGCATGGTGGATGAAAGATCAACTTTTTAAACATAACCTTGAATCATCATTTGGTATGCCATCCGTATATGTAACTGGTCCGGATGGTATTGTAGCTACTTCTACAGATCGTATCATCCAAAGAGGGGATATCCTTATGCTTGATTGGGGTGTTGGACTGATGAACATGTATACTGACATGAAGCGTATGGCCTATGTGCTCAAAGAAGGAGAGACGGATGTGCCTGAAAGTATTAAGAGCGCTTTTGAGCAAGGCGTGAAGGTTCGCACCATCATCAAACAAACCATTAAGCCGGGAATCACTGCACAACAAAACATGAACAACATTTACAAGGCTCTCACTGATGCGGGTTTTAGTAAGATTGCTTTTAACAAACCAAATTCCGACAGCAAGACAGACGTAGTGATTGGTTGCCATTCCGTGGGCAATTGGGGACATGGCATAGGCCCAAGCATCGCAGAATGGAATCCAGTGAGATTTACCTACATCGTGCGTGCCACCAATTTACTTTCCATAGAACTATTTGCCTACACACCGCTACCTGAGTGGGGTGGTAAAAAACTGAGGATACCCTTAGAGGATGATGCCGTGGTCACAGATCGTGGTATTGAGTGGTTGTATCCCATCAATCAAAAAGTGTTGTTGATTAAGTA
>CAYTBO010000061.1:5675-19234 GCA_964436055.1 uncultured Ohtaekwangia sp. | reverse complement strand
GGAACGAGTACAGAAATTAATTTTCAATTGCCTGGCAATAGGTTGGAACATATACAAGTCGGGAAGAATGAAATCGTTTCCATTACCACCTTGACACCGGTGAATGAAAATGAAACAGAATTAAACCACATCTTTTATACAACCATTGGTTTAGCCAAATTGCTGTGGACGCCACTGAAAAGTTTGGGCAAAACATTTATTGGCCAGGACCTTGGCGTATTTCAAAAGTTGCGTGAAGGACTTGATACCAATCCTACCCTGATGCTCATTGGAGATCCGGACACGCAGGCAAAATGGTATTATGAGCTGAAAAAGAGCTGGGGCAAGTCACTGGAGGAAAAAACTCCATTTAATAATCCCCTTCAACCGGCTACATTAAAGTGGGTAACCTGATACTTTTTCATTGTTGTCGACTAAATTGCAGGAACTGATAACATCAGGTAATCAGATAAGTTTAGCTAATTGGTGTTAAATGAACTTTAAGCGCCTATTGAGGAGATTCCTACGGCTGATCGTTCTGACCAAACGAAGGTTTGATGAGCGCGTTGTCAACAGGGGTAGGCATGACTTGCAGGTTGTAGCCTATTCTGGCTTTAGAATCACCAATGCGGTAATTCCCATCCTAGGATCAATCTTATTTGGGTTGATGATATATGATGTGGGCTTCAATCAATTTTATGAAGTTCCTTCAGCCATTTTTGTCGCAATAAAGAGGGTGTTTCTATTCTTGTTAATTTTTGTTGTTCTTCGTTTTGTATTTGAATGGGCCGAACGAATAAAGTGGATTGGGCATCTGTACAGTCTTTTCTTTGTGTTGATTACCTATTATCTGTACAAACTTTCGGGCGATGTTATCTCAATGTCTCCTTTAGCAAAAAATGAATTCCTTTTCCATAAACTTGGATTGTTTGGTGGTATAATTTTTATTTTCCTTTCAGAAGTTTCACATGTACTCCGCTTCATTTATAAGAGGAGTGTAAATCCATCTTTCGTATTCGTTGCCAGTTTTGCCATGTTCATCGTTATTGGCGCATTGTTGTTGATGCTGCCCAATGCTACGGTGAAGGGTATTACACCAGTAGACGCGTTTTTTACTTCGGCCAGCGCTGTATGCGTAACAGGTCTAATTGTTGTTGACACAGCCACACATTTTACCCTGATGGGCAAACTCATCCTCATGATGTTGATTCAAATAGGGGGGTTGGGCTTTATGACATTTTCAGGACTGTTAGGATATCTGGCGGCTGGTTCAGTATCGCTTCAGAACCAACTTGTTTTGAAAGATATGTTGTACAGTCAAAGGATAAACAATGTCATTCAAATGGTATTTAGGATAATCATCGTTACTTTCTTTTTTGAATTCATTGGAGTCCTTTTCATATTAACTACCATAAAAGGTGAATTGTTTGACTCTAATTTACAACGTATTTTTTTTGCTGTCTTTCACTCGATCTCCGCATTTTGTCATGCGGGATTTTCAACATATACGGATGGTCTGTACGATAAGGCTATTCGTTTTAACTATTCGTTTCAATTAATCATTGCTTCATTGGTTATCCTTGGTGGACTTGGCTTTCCTATTGTATTCAATATTTTCACCTTTATTAGAATAAAAGTACAAAACTTCTTCAGGCGATTATTGCGAAATCCTTACCAGGAAAACTTCACCAGGGTACTTCAGATTACTTCCCGCCTGGCGCTGGGCACCACAATTATTTTGTTGGGTATTGGGTTTGTCGCATTCTTTTATTTTGAACAGGATGCAACGCTCACCGCACATCCGACCCTGTGGGGTAAAATGGTAACTTCATTCTTTGGGTCTGTGACACCGAGAAGTTCAGGTTTTCATACCTTTGATATGAGCAGCCTTACACTACCAACAATAATGATCATTTTACTTTTGATGTGGATTGGGGCATCGCCCGGATCTACCGGTGGGGGTATTAAAACAACCACTGCAGCAGTAGCATTTTTGAATATGGTAAGTATAATTCGCGGCAAGGACAGAACCGAGTTTCATAAAACCCAGATTACGGAACAATCCATTAACAAAGCCTTTGCCATTATTTTGTTGTCTTTATTGGTTATTGGCATCAGTGTGTTTCTGATTTCCCTCAACGATGGTAAAATGGGTTTGCTGTTGATTGCATTCGAGTCTTTTTCTGCATTCAGCACGGTGGGACTCAGCTTGGGAATTACGGGAGACTTATCACCAATGAGCAAAGTGGTACTCACTTTCGTTATGTTTATAGGCAGGGTAGGAGCGTTGACGGTGATTGTGGCGTTTGTTACTCAATCGAAGCAATTGTATTACCGGTATCCGAGTGAAGACATTATTTATTAATAGGTAAATCTGTTGAATTGAAAATGTAACGCAATTATGAAATTCATAGTATTTGGTTTGGGAAATTTCGGATCCTCCTTAGCGAGTAAGCTCGTGAAGTTAGGTCATGAGGTAATTGGTGTTGACCATCAACATGAGGTTACAGAGAAATGGAAAAATCAATTGACTCATGTGATCACACTGGATGCTTCGAGCCCCGAGGCCATGCGCAGTTTACCACTGAAAGATGTCGAGGCTGTGATCATAGGTATCGGTGAGACGCCGGGTGTCGGTATCATGGTTGCGGCAATGCTTAAGCAAATGGGTGTGAAAAGAATCATCAGCCGGGTAATAACTCCCTTGCAACGCACCGTATTGGAAACAATGAATATTAATGAGTTTACTGATCCGGAATCCGATTCAGCAGAGAGGCTGGCTTATCAACTGGATCTTAAAGGAGTTGTCAATTCGCATAAAGTCACGGATAGCTTCGGCCTGATAGAAGTAGAAGTACCCAGTGTGTTTATCGGATCAAAAGTCAGGGAAATTGATTTTCAAGAGGATCATGAGGTGACGTTAATAACGGTCATCAGAACAACAGAAGAGAAAAATATCTTTGGCATTCATCACCCCGTTCGTGAGGCGCTTGGTATTGTTGAAGATGATGTTGTGTTAACCAAAGGAGATACGTTGCTTTTGTTTGGAGAGGTAAAGAAACTTGAGATGTTTATTGAGTACTGAGTCTTTAGTTCTTAATTCTTAATCAAATGGATCAGTTATGAATGAGCAAGGAGTGGATAGGGAAATTGTAGATGTGTGGCTTGTCGATCCGGTTCTAAGGTTTATCAAAAATTCTTCCTCCAGCGGCCTTGTTTTATTTAGCGCTGCCACATTGGCGATTATCGCAGCCAATTCTCCATTGTCTGAATGGTATCAGCAACTTTGGAAGCATCAATTTAGTATCGGTTATGATGAATATATCGTTTCGAAGGATCTGCAACATTGGATCAACGATGGGTTGATGGCAGTTTTCTTTTTTGTGGTAGGTCTTGAACTGAAACGTGAAATTATTGGAGGGCAACTTAGCACCGCTCTGTGGCCCTCTGTGGTAAAAAAAAGTTATTAAACGGAGGACACGAAACTTGGTCGCTCTCTTCAGATTCGTGAGGACACGAACCTTGGCTGCGGCTGCGGAACCTTAGCTAGAAGTCACGCCAAAGGCTCTTCCGTCTTGACTTATACTTCCGTTTATTACCCCAACCGGAATACAATAGGTATTACAATCCTGGTTCTTACGGGATTTCCTCTTTGTTTGCCAGGATTCCATTTTGGAGAAAGCCCAATTACACGCAAAGCCTCTTCATCACATCCGCTTCCTACTCCCTTCAATACCTTCAGTTCGGTTAGTTTTCCATCTTTACCTACTATGGCTTCTACGTAGACCTTTCCTTCCACACTCATAGACCGGGCATTACGGGGATAGTGCATATTAGCACGAATGAATTGGTTGAAGTTGGCAATTCCACCCGGGAACTGAGGTTGCTCTTCTACGATCATGAAAATTTCATCTGAATCTTCTCTCTCAATTTCTTCTACATGAGATACTTTGATTACTTCTGAAGTTTCTTTCATCTCTACATCAATCTTCATTATTTCTTCTTCTATCTCTTCCTCATCGGGCACTTCCACGATCTGGGGCAACATGGTAGGGGCAGGAGGGGGAGGAGTTTGATCGGTAACCGGGATATCAAGTAATTCATCCGTAGGCACATCGTATTTTTTAAGATCCACACTGTTTCCATCCCCGTTTGATTTCCACTCAAAAGCAGTAATTATCAATCCAAGCGTTATCGTTAGTGATAGAGAAAAAAGCATTCCACGCAATTGGTGTACATCAGCTTTTGGGTTTTTCTTTGATTCCATTTAGTTTTTCTATTATACCGCGATTAACGGTATTACCGGATAAAAGGTGCAGTTATTTCGACATTAAGTTTAGGTTACGCATAAACTGGATGGTTAGTTAATTTGCTGATTAGCAGAATGCTGGAATAATATTTTGGACAAAAGCGAAAACCCAAAAGGTTGCCTTCGCGTTTGCAGATTTTACGCCTGATAAATGCTGGATTAATTTTTTTTTCAGGAATGAAAGAAAAGACCTCTCGTGATTAAGGTTGGCTATTTAATCGTAAGTTCTTCAGAGTTAATCTATACGTTCACTTCCACGATTGTTTGCTTTAGCCGGCTTTCCTCAGCGCCAAAGGCCATCAGGTGACTTTCAATAGAGACCTCAATGGTAGAAGTCAGTAGTTTGGGATCTTGCGCCTTTACTGCCTTCACCCAATCGCTGGCCAACGCCCAGTCTCCGCCACCATGCCCGCTGGTTTCGTAGTTGCTCACATCATTCACTTTTATATCCCAGAGGGTTGATTTCCCCGTTAGAAAATCCGTGTAGGTAAACATATCCATGTCTCCCACGATATCACCCATCGAACCCATCACCCGTGTTCTTCTGCCGTGGTAAGAGGTAAAGGCTTCCATAGAAAAACTGGCAGTGATATTTTTTTCAAACTGCATGTTGACGACATAATGATCCGGTTGATCGTTATCCATGCGATAGACACACCTGCCATAATTTGTTTTACGCAGCTGCTCCAGAATAAACTCACTGTGCTTATTTTTGTCTTCAGGAAAATCAAATACATACGTGTATTGTCTGTCGCGGTGATAAATCTTTAGCGCTGAATAAGGACACTTCAATTCCACCGCACAGCCATCCGTGCATCGTTCTGTACTTCCTTCCGGTGCGTTTTCACTACGAAACCATTTGAGATCGCCAAAAGCGGAAATATTTTTGCACGGCTTATCCACGAGCCACCGCAGCATGTCCATATCATGGCACGACTTAGCCAGAATGATGGGTGTCGTCTCCTTCGAGTTGTGCCAGTTGCCCCGCACAAAAGAGTGGGCCATGTGCACGTGCTGGATAGGTTCAAAATGTTGTATGCTGATCAGTTCACCAATCACACCGGACTGAATCATCTCCCTGAGTTTCACAAAATAAGGAGCATAGCGAAGCACGTGACATACGGCTACAATGCGTCCGGTTTTTTGTGCCATGGCCAGTATATCCCTGCACTCCTTTTCAGTAGGTGCAATGGGTTTTTCCAATAACACGTCATATCCCATTTGCAATGCCTTCATACACGGGCCGTAATGAAGGTTATCCGGTGTAGTGATGATGACGGCATCTGCAAATTTGGGTCTGGTAAAAACATCCTCCCAGGTTTTGAATCGGTTCTTATTTTCAATGGCGTGCTTTTTCGCATAACGGTCATTGCGAATGGCGATCGGTTCTGCTACACCTACAATATCAAGTTCTCCCGGAAATTGAATGCCGTAATCTCCATAGACATTGCTGCGGGAGCCGGCTCCTAAGGTGATGGCCGTAACAGGTTTGTCAAATGGGGGGTTGCCAAATGGCTTCTGCACCAGCGTTTGCTCAGCCGACTTTGTAGATGCACCAAACAAGGATTCGGAAGCCAGCGGAAGCCCTAAGGCTGTGAGTGAAAGTTTCTTAAGTGCCTTTCGGCGTGATTCTTTAGACATAGTGCGATTCAGTGATTTTGAAATCTAAATATAACTTTCTTATTTATCAGATGCTATTGACAATCATTTGTAACTCAAACGATTTAGTTCAATCTTTGGAAATTGACAAAATTGGATCCCTCGATTAATCATATTGAACGGCTCGTCGAGCAAGGCAGATTTTTGGAAGCCACCGAGGTAATCACAAAATCGAATTACCTGTGGAAATAATTTTATAGCCTCCTTGAGTAATTCAACGGCTTGATCGTACTTCCCGGTTAAGTAGAGATAAAGTGTTTCGTAATTGAAGTAGGCCACACTATGTGGCTCCAATTGTCTGGCTTTTGCAATGATACTATGGGCTTCTTCGAGGCGACCCATCATACACAGCAGGTAGCTGTGGGTATAAAGCACCGTTGCATTGTTCGGATTCTGATCCAATGCTTTTTTTAAGAACTCCTCCGTGGCTTCAAAATTCTTTTCAATAAAGAACTCTACGAATCCTTTGGTAAGGTAATCATTATCACTGGCGCCTCTTTTAAATGCTTCATCCAGGTATTGGTTGATAAGAGGGCCTGCTTCAGCAGGAGATAAGTCTCCGTTCCAAGACATGCGGGCAGAAAAGGAACTGGCCATATAAGAATAGGCCTCCTTAAATTCAGGATCTCTGTCAAGGGCTTTCTTAAAATAGTCTGATGCTGTTCTGTATCCTTCCAGGTTCCACTGATTGAACGCATGCCGGCCTTTCAGGAACAGGTCATAAGCTTCGAGATTTTTGGTGGGTGGATGCTTGGTAATCGTTGCCGCCTTGTCACCGATGGATGATTCAAGTTGTTTGGCAACGACCTCCGCCACTTTGTCCTGAACCATAAAGATGTCATCCATACTTTCAACAAAGACTTTGGACCACAACGGCTCATCTTTTGCAGCATTAATTAATTGGACATTGATGCGCACTTTATTGGCATGGGACTGAGCGCTTCCTTCCAATATAAATTTCACGCTCAATTCCCGGGCAATCTCAGGGGCCGTCTTGGTTGTTTTCTTGTATTGCATGACCGAAGTTCTTGATATTACCCTTAGCTCTTTGAGATTGGCCAGAAGCATCAGAATGTTCTCAGTAATTCCGTCGGCAAAGTAATCCTGTGAACTATCCTGGGCCAGACTTACAAATGGCAACACTGCTATCGATTTGTCATTGGGCAACGGTTTTTGCTCATCGATTTCCTTCTTTAAGGCCTGAGATAGGTATTGACTATCCGGATCAGAAAATGCTTTAGCCGCATAGGAGGATTTATCGGGATAGGTAATTCCATAGATGACTTCTTTGATGGCGTTGGCCAATTTGTTAAGCTGATCCCGATAGGTTATTTGATATGTATTGTCCTCCGCTTTGTCATTGGGCAGGAGGGCCCGGTTTACTCCCGGTGATTTAAACATGAAGTCTATGCCGCGGTACTTCGTTTGCAATTCGCCTTCAATCATCGCCAGGTCTGACCCTTCCAGGTTGTGAATTGTGAGTGGCAATATCCTGCTGGTCACGTTGCCGCTTCCAAGCTTAATGTCTCTTCCAATGGGTTCTTTTATTGCCATTCTGTTGAAGGCACAGAATTCGTTTTGCCAGGCAAAGCTTTTTGGATCACAATATGTTTGTGAGACAATGGGAATAAATACCAGACTCTTTAGTTTTATTTGGAGACTCTTATCAACGGAATGCGTTTCCAGTAGGCCTTCATGCGGACTTTCATCAAAATAAATAGAGATGGTTTCCTTAAATGTTGCATCCAGTTCATCGTTGAGGGCACTTCGTAATTTGGTGCACGATATCAAATATTTCTCTCCCCTTTTTGTAGATGGGAAGATCCTTTGGATCTATGAATTCTTCTTCGTCTTGTTCTTCCATATGGTTACAAAGCTTGTCTTGATCGATTACTTTCCGATACAAAACTTGCTGAAAATTTTATCCAGCAAATCTTCGGTGGTGATGCTTCCCGTAATCTCTCCCAAATAATGCAGTGATTGCCGGATATCCATGGCAAGGAAGTCTCCCGTCATGCCCTTTTCCATTCCTTCCAGCACACGGGTGAGCGACTCATTGGTTTGCAACAGGTTTTGATAGTGGCGCAGGTTAGTTACCATAACGTCTCCTGTTCTTACATCCTGCACTTCAAACATGGACAGTATCCTATCTTTCAGTTCATCAATATGTTCACCACTTTTAGCAGAAATAAAAATAAAGTCATTTGCTTTTATTTTGGCGATCAAAGCAGGATCAGCCTTGTCAAGCTTGTTGCCTACTTTGATATATGGAATTCCCAGTGAATTCAGATCGCTGAGCTCTTTTTCTATTTCCTCCAGCGATGTGTTGGTTAGATCAACCAGGTAAATAATCAGGGATGCTTTTTTCATCCGGTCGCGTGTACGTTCCACACCCATGGCTTCAATGACATCTGTAGTATCCCGCAGGCCTGCCGTATCGATAAACCTGAAGTTTATACCACCCAGAACAATTTCATCTTCGATTACATCACGGGTGGTGCCAGGTATATCTGAGACAATCGCTTTCTCTTCGTTTAGTAATACATTGAGTAATGTAGATTTACCAGCATTGGGTTTTCCGGCAATTACAGTAGCTACTCCGTTTTTAATCACGTTGCCCTGATCGAATGATTTGATGAGAGACTGCAGGTATCCTTGTATTTTAAGAATGAGCATGCGCAGGTCATCGCGTTTGGCAAACTCCACATCTTCTTCACCAAAATCCAATTCCAACTCAATGAGAGAAGCAAAGTGAATGAGTTCTTCACGTAAGTGATTAATCTCCTTTGAAAATCCACCACGCATTTGGTTCAATGCTGCCTGTCGTGCGTTGTCTGTCTCCGCATTAATTAGATCGGCTACTGCTTCAGCTTGTGCCAGATCGAAACGCCCGTGTAGGAATGCGCGTTTCGTAAATTCTCCCGGGCCTGCGAGCCTTGCGCCATTTTTTAAAAATACCTTGATGATCTCTTTAATAATGACGGGTGAGCCATGGCACGAAATTTCTACAGCATTCTCGGTGGTGAAAGAGTGAGGTGCCTTGAAGACAGAGACCAGCACTTCGTCGATAACCCGATCACCATCCTGTATGGTGCCAAAGTGGATGGTGTGTGATGGTTGTTCTGTTAAGATTTTTCCCCGAAATACAGCCTGTGTTATGGTGATAGCTTCTTCTCCAGACAGCCGTATTATGGCTATGGCTCCGATTCCCTGAGCGGTAGCCAGAGCAACAATGGTGTCTGAATATTCACGCGCTTGCATAGGCGGTAAAAATAAGGGAGAAGTTATTGATTTCTATCGATCACTAAAAATCCCCTGGAGGGATCAGGAAAAAAGCCGCCAAAACTGAGCCACCAGAAAAGTAACAATGAATCCCATGATCACAGGAAGAATACTGGCAACTCCGGTCCACTTCCAGCTTTTTGTTTCCTGATAGATAGTGTAAATCGTAGTGCTGCAGGGATTGTGCAGCAGGCTAAACAACATCAGGTTGATGCCCGTGAGCAAGGTCCAGCCTCCAGCTTTCAATAGTTCACCGGTTTCGAAAGTTGAATCCAGTTCAAACATGACCCCTTCGCCGGCGCCAAAACCTACTAACCCCAGCTTGGCAACCGTCAGCATCAGAATGGTGGGAATTACAATTTCATTGGCAGGAATGGCGACAATATAAGCAAGCAGTATGACACCATTCAATCCCAGTAAAAATCCAAAAGGCTCAAATAAAGTAATGGCTTGATTGGCAATGCTGTCGTTGCCAAGGTTAATATTGGAAATTAACCAGATGACAGCGCCGGCAGGAGCAGCAAATACCACTGCCCTCCACAAAACGATCATCGTTCTGTCGATGAGGGAAGTATACAAGGTTTTCCAAAACCGTGGGGGCCTGTAGGGTGGAAGCTCTAAAGTAAAAGTAGAGACTTCACCCTTTAACATGGTGCGCGACAGCAGCCAGGACGAGAAGAAGGTAAAGAATACGCCCAGCAGCGCGATACTGATAACGGCTGCCGTGGCGGTAAGATTTGCCAAACCACGTGGTACCAAAGCGCCAATAAAAATTGTAGCAATAAGGATTTGTGTCGGCCACCGCCCATTGCAAAGGGAAAAGTTGTTGGTGATGATAGCAATCAACCTTTCTCTGGGACTGTCGATGATGCGGGTGGAAACCACACCCGCCGCATTGCATCCCCAGCCCATGGTCATGGTGAGGGCCTGCTTGCCATGAGCACCGGCGCGTTGAAATAAATTATCGAGATTAAACGCGACGCGAGGCAAATAGCCAAAGTCTTCCAGCAAGGTAAAGAGTGGGAAGAAAATTGCCATAGGTGGTAACATAACAGATACTACCCAAGCCACCGCCATATAAACGCCATCCAGCAACAATCCATCGATCCACCAGGGAATTCCTATACTGGCCGAAAACGATTTGAGGAGTGGATACAGATTGTCAAGAAAGAGCGTGGCCAGGAGCCCGGAAGGGTAGTTGGCGCCCTGGATGGTGACCCACAACACAATGGAAAGTATGAGCAGCATAATGGGGAAGCCATACACCTTGCTGGTGAGGATACGGTCCAATGCCCGATCAAAACTATAGCTGGCTTTGCGGTCGGGTTTATCTTCCACCTTGGCGCTGATTTCTGCAGCATCGGAATAAATGCCTTCGACCAACTGATCATGGAATTCGTTTCCAACTTTCCATCGCAGCTTGGATGCCAGCTCGATTATTTCTTCTACTTCCTTTTCTTTTGTTTCCATGGATCAGTTTATCACAAATTCATCGTCTTTGATAG
The DNA here is from genome assembly GCA_964436055.1 of uncultured Ohtaekwangia sp. Classification (GTDB taxonomy): domain Bacteria; phylum Bacteroidota; class Bacteroidia; order Cytophagales; family Cyclobacteriaceae; genus ELB16-189. Next base: position 8,500 of record CAYTBO010000061.1, on the reverse strand, counting down.
CTGCAAGAATCCGTTGGTCTCCATCCAACAATCGCATGGCTATCCACCGGGTGTTGGAAAGATTTGGATACAACCCCTTGAGTTTTTGCGTGAGTTCTTCCACTGCGTGGTTCACCGTTTTCGACAGTCCTTTGATACGGTGGGGTTTGCATACAATCTCTCCGCTGGCCACTTTATATACCGTATCTATCAATTCGGGTATTCCTTCGCCACTCCTGGCGCTGGTGGGTGCCACCGGTATGCCTAAGTCCTTAGCCAAAACCCGGTCATTGATTTTAATGCCATGTCGTCTTGCTTCATCCATCAGGTTTAGGCAAAGCACCGCCTTATCGGTGATTTCCAATATCTGAAGCACCAGATTCAGGTTTCGTTCCAGACGGGAAGCGTCCACCACAATGACAGTTACATCGGGTCTTCCGAAAAGGATAAAATTCCTGGCTACTTCCTCATCGTGAGAAGTGGATAACAGAGAATAGGTTCCAGGCAAGTCGACCAGTTTGAATCGCTTGTCACTGTAAACAAATCCACCCTCAGCACGGGTGACGGTTTTGCCAGGCCAGTTGCCCGTATGTTGCCGCAATCCGGTAAGGGCATTAAAGACCGTACTTTTACCGGTATTGGGATTTCCCGCCAGGGCTACTATATAGTCGGCATTTTCAACGTTGATGCCTAATTTTTTAAGCTGAGCTACATTATGAAATACACATTCACCGCAAGCAGGTGAGGTATCGGATATTATGTTGTTATTTTCGTTCATCATACTTTTTCAATTAACACCAATTCAGACTGGCTATCGCGCAAAGCAATTACCGTATTACGAATGGAATAGGCTTTGGGTTCTTTCAATGGACTTTCAAGCTCGACTTCAATTAAACTTCCGAACACAAAACCCAGGTCGAGTAGTCGCCTCCTGCTGGCCCCTCTGCATTCGGATGAAATACCCACTATTTTAGCTGTTTCTCCTCGTTGTAAAGAAGAAAGCCGGACAACGCCCTCTTCCTCTAACTCATCTTCCGTGAGCGGCAAGGTATGGATACTGCTGGCCACAATGGGGGAGAGGCTATGTGTCTCTCCTTCCGAATAAAATTCGATTTCATTATTGTCTACACGATTGATGTGTACTCTTGATCCGATGTGCAGTTTTTCATCTACTAGTTGATCATAGATGGTTTTGGGTTCGTCTTCCAAATGAACAATCTTTACCAGGGTGCCGACTTTATAGGAGGGAAGCGGTTTCCAGTCAGGCGTAGTAATTTCTCCAACCTCCGTAGGAATGGGATCACCGTGCGGGTCAAATCTTGGATTACCCAAGCGTTCGCTGAGCCGGTTGGCATCTTCATGACTCAGATTATGCTCTTTCTGTTCCGCCAGTTGATGCCATTCTGATTTATCAAAACCCGTGTTCTCAGAGAGGAATTTTTCCCACAGGCGATGACTTCTTACAATGTTCAAAGCGTATACCCTTCCTTCCTCTGTAAGACGAAGTATATGATTTTCGATCTTAATCAACTTTTGCTTGCTGAGTTCTTCCACCAATCTCACCAGCTTCTTGTCCGACATTTTCAATGCTCCGGCCATCGCACTCAGGCTGGCGGATTGTGCGCCCTGCTCAACGTGATAGAGCTGTTTGAGAATATCCTCCATAAGTTCCTTTGGGCTCATTCTGAAGTTATTGACAAACCAGAAAGAATTCCTGATTCTTATAGCCACAGCCACAAAGGCTGTGATTGCAAAAAAGGTTAATAAGAGCGCCTGCGGACTGTCCATATCATTAAAATTACTCTTTCATTTCAGGCTATTCAGTCACCAATATATTTTTTGACACGTCTTTGGATAAAAAAACTTTTTGATTGCCCAGAATTACCTCAAGCGATTCATCATAGGGTTCTTTTCCAACGACCTGTATTTTCTTGCCGGGCATTGCACCAACTTTTTCCAGATACTTGAGAAGCTTCGAATCAGAATCTTTGATAGCGACTATTGTTCCCTTGTATCCTTCATTGATCTGATAAAGGGGCACCTGTGGCTTGATTTTGATTTTTCCTTTTCCGTCTGGGATAGGATCGCCATGCGGATCGACGGTCGGAAACCCCAGAAACGCATCCAGCTTCTCAACAAGCCTTGGGGACTTAATGTGCTCCAGTTGTTCGGCAATTTCATGAACCTCATCCCAGGTAAACCCAAGCTTTTGAACCAGAAAGGTTTCCCACAACCGGTGTCTGCGGATCACATGGAGGGCCCGGGTTTTGCCCAAGGCCGTCACATTAACGCCATAATATTTGCGATAGGAGATGAGATCCTTACCGGAAAGCTTTTTGATCATATCGGTTACCGATGCCGCTTTGGTGTTCATCGACTCGGCTAACTCATTGGTAAGCACATCTTTGGACCCATCATCGGAGAGGTGGTAGATTGCTTTCAGGTAGTTTTCCTCTGCCAGGCTAAGTATCATAAGGATATAACGTTGATACAAATATCAAGTTTAGACTTGTCTAAAAAAATATTTAGACTAAATATTTACTTGATTTAGAAATAATGTTATAAAAGGTAATGCGCTGCCCTTCCCTGTTTCGGGAGGACACGAGCCTTTGGCTTGGCTATTACACAAAGAGCCACAAAGAATTCTCAAAGGTTCACAAAGAACTTGTGAAGTTCTCTATCTATTATAATTTGCGCAGGTATGTACTGCAACATTAGAATACTCAGGCTCTCTGTGGTAAAAAATTTATGATAGAGTAATTCCTAATTCCTTGTTGTGTGAAGTCACGAACCTTTGGCTTGGCTATTACACAAAGAGCCACAAAGAATTCTCAAAGGTTCACAAA
>CAYTBO010000061.1:0-5575 GCA_964436055.1 uncultured Ohtaekwangia sp. | reverse complement strand
GAACTTGTGAAGTTATCTATCTGTTATAATTTGCGCAGGTATGTACTGCAACATTAGGATACTCAGGCTCTCTGGGGTAAAAAATTTATGATATAGTAATTAATTCCCTGAGGATACGAGCCTTGGCTTGGGTGTAATTTCCTTTTATTTCCAGCTAGGTATCATCTGATCTCCTGCAGGGCAGCCTCGATGGCATAGGCAATATCCTTATTGGTGTTTTCCTTTTGGATTTTCAATAAGGTTGGTTCCGCAGATTTCGCATCCTTACCGTTTTTGCCGAGCAACACAATTAGCTTGTAACGGAGTCCTCCATCATGAATGGTAGTTTTCTGTAAGGCGGTTAGTAAATGCGGAATGGCATCTTTTCCTATTAGGGTAATGGCGTGGTTGGCTCTATCCGATTCCTTGTAGTTGAAGCTCATGATTTTGCTGATCATGTAATTGATGGCTTTGGCGTTTAAGGTTTTGATATTTCCAAGTACCTCCATCGCGTAAGACTGCACTTCAATCAGTTTATCTTTTTCTTCCAGTGATCGCTTATCAAACAAGCCAACCAATGTGGCTTCAATTGATTTTGGTTTATCATTCATCTGCGCAAGTAATTTTAATACTCGAAGTTGCTCACTCAGATCGTTTCCCTTCAAGACTTGTTCGGCTTCAGCCATAGTTGGAATTACGCCGGGTACCTCAATGTGATATTTTACGCAGAAATCGATTCTATCTTCAAGCTGACTGCTGTACTCCGTTTTTGTGGCAAAATGAGAAAATCTGTCACGGCACATTTCGATGAGGAGGTGAAGATCATGCTCCGGAAATTTCATCGCGATCTCTTTATTCTGATCATCAATTGATTTGTTATTGTTTTTATTCTCTTTCAACTGAAACTTGCGGGCAAAATCATACAGTTGCTCAGGTGATTTTTTATTCTCATGTTTTGAAAAATAGTTGGCCACCCAGCCAAGCACTTTGGTTTTGGTTTCGGCATCATTCGCTGCTTCGTACATTCTGTTCAGATAAAGCATGTGGTTGCTCACTACATGATCTGGTTCTGTAATCAGTTTGTTATGATAATTTTCATAGGTGTACAAGCGGAGCGCTTCCTTTTTGCTCAACCCCTGCATCATCTGGTAAAAGGCATGGTCATAAATTGCAGGTTTGGGTAATCCCAGTTTACCTTCATGCAATAGCCTGAAATAGTCATCAATTCTTTTCTTGCCGGTCTCATTATCTGTGTTTTCAAAAGAAGCATTGATGTAGCGGTAAAATCCATATTCAACTTTAGAAATTGCTGCCAGTGCAACTTTCCAATCACCCGCGTTGAGGTCTCCGTCTTTAGCCAGAAATTCCAATATCGATAACACACGGTCATCCTGAGAAGGAAGAGCAATATCAGCAAGTGTTATCAATAGGAATTGCCGGTACATATAATGCTGTACTTTATACCGCTTAAAGGCGTACATTACTTCATAGTGAAGTTTATCACACGAGGTGTTGAAAGGAGTTTTCATCGCCTCCGTTGCAATGGCATCTATTTTCTCTTCAGTAGATAAGTCATTCAACAAGGGCTTGAATTCTTCTAGTTTCTTGCGGCATATTTCTTCAGCGGATGGTGAATATTCAGGCCCGTTGTTATTGATTTGAATATTTGTGACTTGCGAAGGCTGGTTTGCTCCGCTGGAGGTAGATGAAGTTGTATTGGCAACAGGTGTTTCAGGAAAAAGTGTATTTAAATTTTTCGACATTTTTATCCTTCCGGAGTAGGAGGATATAATCTCACCGGATGTAACATCAATGAGACGACCACTTACATCGATGTATGATTTAAGTTTGGTATAGGTCCCTGAAAAGAGGGCATCAATGGGCAGAAGTTCACCTATACGGATGGCTTCGCTGGGCTTCATCATTCCCGAAAGCATCAATTCATTTTCCTTAAAGATCGCATCCAGGCGGCTTCTTTCGAAAAGTTTGAATTTGCCTGTATTTTCAGAAATCTTGCCAATCATCAATTCAGTCAGGTACTCGCCAAACGTGTTCTTAGGATCATTGTTAGTAGCAGATGATGTGAAGGGGACAATAGCCAGCCGAATTGGCTCAGTTGGCAATTGCACGGCCGATAATTTCAAAACCAGATCATCAACCGCTTTGGCCTGACTCTTCGATTTTTGTCCGTATGAAACCTGGGTAATAACTAAGGCAAGTACGAATAGCAGTCTTATAGCGTATTTCATTGCCTTAAAGATAAAATTTTAGTTTTGACGAACAGGAAGAAGTTTGTTGATTATTCCAATGAGGCGATCGCCCTCCCAATAAATACCGTTAATCGGTTCTGGATAAAATTGGGAGGACTTCATTTCGTCCATTAGTTTGTTGGCCTCTGGGTTAGCCAGCAACCCCGCCTTGTTGGTGACTACCATATCCGCAAAGCGTTGGTCTTGCCACGTAAGGATCGGCAGTCTGCCAGCCATATATTCAAATAGCTTGGTTGGCATTGCATGGAAGGTGTGCGGGGAGTAAGGATAACAGATTATGCCAAAGTCTGCTGTATTGATTGCCTGGATAATTTCGGAGTGCGGCACCAATTGATCTATACCTTTCAATTGAACGAATGGTTTATCTTGAACAGCTTTCTTCAGTTCCTCACCTACCTTTTGCAAGGCGCAATATCCAATAATGGTAAGGGTAACATCTGGATTGATTTTATGAAGGGATTCAGCCAGTGAAATGGCCTCAAAGACACCCGTGCTTCTGGCGACCGTTCCGGTGAACAGCAACTTGAAGCCTCGTGGAGATTGTCTTTTGGATGAGCTATCGGGTATTGCTTTATTTTCCAAAACCGTATATCGGCTGCCAATAAAGGTTAACTCTTTACGATACACTTTTTCAGCCAGAAAAAAATGATGGAATAGGGGAGCAGTGAGCTTTTCTTTTAACCTCACCAACGCGGCAAGCATGTTTTTGACGGGAGCTGTGAAGCTTTCGCTGAAAATGATATTCCGGTAATAATTTTCCCGGATATCGTATACGATTTTGGCACCAAATAATATTCTGTTTAGCAAGCTAACTATCAACAATTCATGGGTGTTAACAATTAATGCTTCGGGTTTTAGTTGAAGTATTTTTAGGCCTATCTGAAACGGGAGCACAACCCTGCCTAGACTTATCCTTTTTACATTTTGAAATGGTACAAAATGAATATTCGGATGTGCGGGTATAACCTTCCAGGCCTGTCCGATGATAAATACTTTACAATTTTCTTTTGCAAGACTAACACCCATCTTTTCAAACATGCGTGTGTCATCCACCGGTTTGAGTACGGATGCAATCACCAGGGTACGTTTCTTCTGGTTTGAGTGCATGAGGTGTGTTAATGTTTTATTATTGCATAAAGGTTAAAAAAATAAGATTCAGAATGGAATTGCAAGAACAGATTGAACAGGCCTGGAATGACAGGTCATTGCTACAGCATGCTGACACCCAACTGGCTATCAGGCAGGTTGTAGATCAACTTGATAAGGGCAAAGTGCGTGTTGCTGAACCTTTAAATGGCAAATGGATAGTAAATGACTGGGTGAAGAAGGCAGTGATTTTATATTTCCCCATTCAGCAAATGGAAACAATAGAAGTAGGTCCATTTGAATTTCATGATAAAATTGCCTTAAAGAGAAATTACAAAGCATTAGGCGTGAGGGTAGTGCCGCACGCGATTGCAAGATATGGCTCATTTGTAAACCAGGGCGTAATCATGATGCCTTCTTATATCAATATTGGAGCCTATGTAGACGAAGGAACGATGGTAGACACCTGGGCTACCGTTGGTAGTTGTGCGCAAATTGGAAAGCATGTACACCTCAGTGGAGGTGTCGGTATTGGAGGGGTGCTCGAGCCGGTTCAGGCAGCACCGGTAATTATTGAAGATGCTGCGTTTATTGGGTCAAGGTGTATTATCGTTGAAGGAGTTCATATTGGTAAGGAAGCCGTGTTGGGAGCAAATGTTGTGCTTACAGGAAGTTCTAAGATTATTGATGTTACCGGGTCAACACCTATCGAATACAAGGGAGAGGTTCCTCCCCGATCGGTTGTAATACCGGGTTCGATTGTAAAGGAATTTCCGGCAGGTAAATACAATGTTTCCTGTGCGTTAATTATCGGCAAAAGGAAGGAGAGTACAGATAAAAAAACGTCACTGAACGATGCGCTAAGGGCGAACAATGTTTCAATATAGGAGTTGGCACAAGCTTTGAAGCTTAGGTTATAAAACCCTAATTTTGAGTTATGGACCGACTAATGATAGGTTTTATATTCTTTGTGGCCGCCACTGCGTTTTCGGTCAGGCAGAGTAATAACCTTCCCGTTGTGGTTAATAATAGTTTTGGGCCAGGCGAGGAGATCACCTACCGTGTCAATTTTGGAATTTTTACCGTTGGAACCGCATCTACCAAGGTAGACCCACACGTGTATAAAATCAATGCAAGGCCATGCTACAAGGTTGATGCATTTGGATCTACAAGCGGGATGGTATCCTGGATTACCAAGGTCGATGATCAGTGGGGCGCATACATTGATACAGCTGCCTTGGTTACACATGTGAGCTATCGAAAGATAAGGGAAGGAAAGTATCGTAAAGATGAATTAACTACCTATGATCATGCGGAAGACAAAGCGGAGGTAAAAGTTCGGGATAAGGAATCCGGTGTTTATAGTAATGCTAAAGTTTATGATACGCCAAACAACGTAAGGGATCTGGTAGGAGGATTCTTGTACCTGAGGGTAATTGAATTTGATAAACTTCAGAAAGGTGACACGGTTACCATTTCCGGGTTTTTTGAAGACACTTCTTACAACCTCAATATTATTTATGACGGAAAGGAAATCATCAAAACAAGTGTGGGCAAAATCAAATGTCTGAAACTGGTGCCTATCATGCCGAATAACAAGCTGTTTGATGGTGAGAATTCGATTACCTGTTGGATATCTGATGATGGTAACAAGATTCCCATTAAAATCCAGGCCAGAATGTTTATTGGAAGTACAGGTATTGAGATGGTAAGTTTTAGGGGCCTCCGAAACCAACTTAAGGTAATTTTTTAAACTGAATTTTTGTAAACAGCCAGGTAATTCAGATATTTCAGCAACCTAAACTAAATATTATGCTAAAGGAATTTAAGAATTTTGCCATGCGCGGCAACGTAATTGACCTTGCAGTCGGTGTGGTCATTGGTGGCGCATTCAATGCTATTGTTGCTTCGCTGGTTGGAGACATCTTCATGCCAATCATAGGTGTGATTACAGGTGGGCTCGACTTTTCCGGTTTATCGTATACGGTAGGGAATGCCGGAATCACTTATGGAAAATTTATTCAAGCCATTTTTGTGTTTACCATCACGGCATTCGCTTTGTTTTTGCTTGTAAAGGGTATTAATAAAATGAAAAAGACAGAAGAGGCAATGCCCGCAGCACCAGCACCAACCGATATTGTGCTGCTAACGGAGATCAGGGATCTGCTGAAGAAATAGGTTATAGTAGTTAGTCTTTAGTCTGTTGTTTTTTAATTGTGATCCTAAAAACTATAGACTAT
>CAYTBO010000060.1:0-19651 GCA_964436055.1 uncultured Ohtaekwangia sp. | reverse complement strand
ATATTGCCGAAAGAATACAAGGACAAATTCAAAGGCGGTCCCTTACCCATTCACAAAACAATTGAATATACAGACTTCTCCATCAAGCGGTTTATGGAGACAGCAAGCAAAATGCCCTGGTATAACAATACACTGTTCATATTTACAGCTGATCATCCGACAGCCGCCATTCACCACCAGGAGTACAACTCTTCATGGGGTTATTATGCTGTTCCTTTATTTTTTTATAAACCCGGAAGCGACTGGTCATCTTTTGAGGAAGAGATAATTCAACAGATAGATATAATGCCTACTGTGCTTGGCTACTTAAACTACGACAAGCCTTATGTGGCCTTTGGCAGGGATATTTTTGATCCGAGTACAGAACCTTTTGCCTTTAACTATGCTGATAATGTATATCAGGCATTTATTGGAGATCACCTCTTGCAGTTTGATGGAGAGAAGTCAGTGGCTCTTTACAATTTCAAAACAGATCTCCGGCTGACCACTAATCTGTTGAATGAGAAGCCTGAAATGGTATCGGACATGGAACTCAAACTCAAAGCGTTTATTCAACAGTACAACAACCGCATGGTTGATGATAATCTAACCATGGCGGGCTCGCAATCAGGTCCTTTGCGAACGACCAAATAATTTTTTTTACTGCTTATAGGGGCTTGTCGTTTTTTGGTTGTCTTAGCATAGAAAACAACCAAAAACTGACTTTTTATGCGATTTTTCTTGCATTTTTCATTGCCAGGCTTACTTATAGTGAATGATTTCTTCATGAATTAAATAAGTGTTGCCGGTTCTTGTTTGCCGGTAGCCGCAGTTGAAACTCGTTAAGCCAGATTGTGATATACATTTTGTATATCATCATCCTCTTCCAGTGCTGCAATACATTCCATCACTTCATCCTGTTCAGCTTCTGAGAGCTCTTTTGTGGTGGTAGGGATATATTGCAGTTCTGAACTTTTGGTATTAATCTGCTTCGATTCTAAAAACTTCTGCATGCTGCCAAAGTCAGCAAACTTTGTATAAACAATTACTTCCTCTTCTTCTTTCTCGATATCTTCTGCACCGGCATCAATCAGATCCAACTCAAGTTCGTCCAGGTTTATATCTGCTGGGGCGAATTTGAAAACACCTTTTCTTTCGAACATAAAAGCCACAGAACCGGAGTTACCCATGTTACCCCCATTTTTTGAAAAGTAAAGTCTCACGTTGGCAACGGTACGGGTGGGGTTGTCGGTGGCGCATTCTACAAGGACGGGCACACCGTGCGGAGCATATCCCTCGTAGGTAACCTCTTCAAAGTCTTTTTCCTCTTTGGATGACGCCCGTTTAATTGCCGCATCCACCCGATCCTTTGGCATGTTGGCTCCTTTCGCATTTTGCATGGCCATGCGAAGTCGTGGATTGTTTTCAGGAAGGGGGCCATTTTGCTTTACGGCTATAGCGATCTCTTTACCAATACGAGTAAATGTTTTGGCCATCCGGTCAAAACGGGCAAACATCTTGTGTTTCCTTTTTTCAAAAATACGTCCCATGCGAAAATCTTTATTCTTTGCCGTTGCAATCGGGCTGTAAAATTAATCCTATTGGGCAAAAATGGAAATGATAATTACTTTCGCATACGTGCAATACCGACCAAAAAGGACATTAACGGTGAATAATTAGCTTTAAAATGAACCATTTGTGTTCAGTATTATGTCTAGCACCCTGCAGTAGCCAACTCGGTGAGGCCGCGATACGAGTGAGAACTTCATTTCAATATCCTGGGATTGAATACCTTCGCCTGGTGCATTTTGTATAAGCGTTCGATGTTAACTCACTTCAGCATGAATGGGGATCAATTGTTCCTGTGATTAATTACTTATCAAGCAATAACACAGTCTGCAAGAGCACGTTTACTCCGTTTGTAATTTGTTCGGGTGTACTATATTCATCAACGGCATGACTGATACCATCTTTGGAGGGAATAAATATCATGGCAGCGGGATATCGTGTGGCAAGTATTTGCGCATCATGACCGGCACCACTGTGCATCGTTGTATAGTTAAGACCTAGAATTTTACAACTTTCTTCAATTGCTGTAGTCACATCCTGATGAAAGGCAACAGCAGGTACGTAAACAAGTTTTTCTGAATGTACTCGCAGATTCAAGAAAGATTCATCGGTAGACATAAATTCTTCAAGTCTTAATAGCGCCAGCGCCAAGTGTTCATCCGATGGATTGCGTACATCCAAAGTAGCCACTACTTTTTCGGGAACTACATTGATAACATTGGGGAACACTTCAACGGAGCCGATGGTGATTAACTGGTTGTCAATTTCAGAACAAAGTTGACGGGCATAATTGGATAATCTACCCAAGGCAAACAGTGTGTCTTTTCGTGCATTGATGGGCGTAGTGCCTGCGTGGGCGCTTTTACCTTCGATCGTAAGCTTTGACCAATAGATCGCCTGGACGCCTTTCACTACGCCTATGTCCACTTGGTTTTTTTCTAAAATAGGTCCCTGCTCTATGTGCACCTCAATAAAATAATCGTAGGGTATCGATCCGCATTTTGTATTGCCATAATAACCGATCTCTTTCAAGGCATCGAGAACTGTCGTACCATCTTTATCTTTGGATTGGTGATAGTCATTCACATTTTCAGGATTGGCATGTGCCAGGCTGCCCATCATGTCAGGAAAAAAACGTACGCCCTCTTCATTGGTATAGTTGGCGATTACCAGGGAGTGTTTGAGTTTAATATTGTTTTCAATGATTGTCTCTGCTACCTCCAATGCCCCAAGTACCCCCAGCGGGCCATCATACTTTCCCCCGGTAGGCACACTGTCAAGATGTGATCCTATTCCAATGAACCGCTTTTTGTCTTTACCCTCCAATATGCCGAACATGTTGCCAATTTCATCGGTGATGTTTTGCATAACCAGTGACTGCACCCAGGAAGCAAATAACTCACGAGCTGCTTTGTCTTCCCTGGTCAATGTAAGGCGCCTTACCCCACCATTGGATAACCCCCCGATTCGAGCCATCTGTTGGATCCGTTCGTTAAGCCTTTTTGAATTGATGAGCGGATATGTCATAATCAGTTCTTTCTTTTAAAGTTTAAGTAAAATGATGTGCCAGTACCTGGAGTGGACTTTACTTTGATCGTACCACTGTGAAGACTCATTATTTGTTTTGATAAACTAAGTCCAATACCGGAGCCTTCCTTTTTGGTTGAGAAAAAGGGAATGAAGATTTCTCCGATTTCCTTTTCAGAAATACCTTTGCCATTATCGGTTACTTCGAGCACAATTCTATTATTAGATTCATAACCTTTGAGTTCAATATTGCTATTTGCCTTTCCTTCCATAGCCTGCATGCTGTTGGTCACCAGGTTAATAACAACCTGCTCTACTAGTTTGGGGTCAGCATGCAACATATAATAAATCTTTTCGCCTTAGTACTTATTAGGATACCACTCGTTGTTACTCGTAAGGTATTCTGATTCATGTTTTGTCCTTGGTCGAATCACCCAGTATGGTTGATTTTTTGATTGTAAATGACTAGTTATTTTGCAATTTATGAAACAATACCTTTATGCCGCGCTGATTTTGTTGGTCATATATGGTTCTATCAACAATAAATCCAGTTTTGAATTTATCGACCACGACAAAGCATCGTGGAAGAAAAATGTTTCCGATCAAGAGCTGCTCATTCTCAAGGAGGCAGCGGAGAAAGCCCTTATGGACTGAGTTATTTTTATTTCTTAAGATTTACCAAAAGGCATGTTTGGTAAAACCATTATAAACCTACTTTTGACTTTTAAATAGTATAAACAACAACTTATCAAATATGGTATCCTTGGATTTTATAGAGACAGAGATCAAAAAATTCAGAGAAGATACACCGGGTTGCCGGGAGCGGATTCACCTGAATAATGCCGGTGCCGCCTTAATGCCCCATGTAGTAACGAAAGCCATGACCGATTACCTTGAATTGGAAGAGCGAATAGGAGGCTACGAGTCTGCTGACAAGATGAGTGATAGCATCAATGAATTTTATGTTTCCGCGGCCAAACTCTTGAATTGTAAACCAGGTGAAATTGCTTTCACAGCGAATGCCACCGACTCCTTTTGCAGGGCAATTTCTTCAATCCCATTTCAACCTGGCGATGTGATCCTTACGTCCAATGAAGATTACATTTCAAACCAGATCACCTATCTGTCTTTCCAGAAAAGATTTGGAATCAAACTGGTTCGGGTTGCGAGCCATGCATCCGGTGGCATAGACCTCGATGACCTGGAAGCGTGCATAAAAAAATACAATCCAAAACTGGTAGCCATTACCCATATTCCTACCAACTCCGGACTTATTCAGCCTGCAGAAGCGATAGGCACTATTTGTAAAAAGTACGGAGTGCTTTACTTATTAGATGCTTGCCAGTCTGTAGGGCAGTTGGCGCTGGATGTTCAGCAATTGAATTGTGATTTTCTCAGCGTAACATCCCGCAAATTCCTGAGAGGACCACGTGGTGCAGGTTTTTTATTTGTTTCACAACGTGTGTTGGACAAAGGATTTGAACCCTTGTTTATTGACATGCGTGGTGCGGATTGGGTAGAAGCCGACAAGTACATTCCACGCAAAGATGCCACCCGTTTTGAAGATTGGGAATTTGCTTATGCACTGGTGATGGGTACTAAAGCCGCAATAGACTACTGCCTTCAATTGGATATGAATAAAATAGAATATCGGGTGAAGCACCTGGCAGACTACATCCGTACACACTTACAAGAAATTAAAGGTGTATCTACTCAAGACAAAGGACCTTCACTGGCCGGACTTGTTACTTTTCATCTTAAAGGAAGTGATCCCGTATTCATAAAAAAACATATGTTGATGAAGAATATCAACGTAGTAACCAGTGTGAGGAACTATGCAGTAATTGATTATGACGAAAAGAAAGTAGACTGGACGATACGCGTGTCCCCTCACTACTATAATACCATCGAGGAGGCTGATCAATTGCTTGCCGAAGTGAAAGAACTTAAGTAATACAAGGTAATTTCTAAAAAAACATTGGCGTTCCCAGGTTGCTAGGTATTCTGCATTCGCTGGCTGGTTTTTATTGGTGGGCCGCCCGCCCTGGCCCTTGTTGGTGTTGTGCGGAGGCAGCAGCGTAATGGCTCACCAACAAGCTAGGTGAACTTCAACAACCGGGAACAACATCGGATTGTGAGCCTTCCTGAAGATACTTTCTCGCCTGCTGAGGGCATTTAATAAAACATATAAAATTAAATTGGACTATGCGAATCCATAGTCTAAGTATATAGTCTCCCAGAATTCCGGAATTTGAAAATGGTCAGGCTTCTATAAGAATAAAGAAAGCGACTGGTCACTTAAGTCATTATGAGGGTTGAGGGATGATGCTTGTTGGTGAGGCTGCCCGCTTTGCTTTCACGCAACACCAACAAAGGCGCGGGGTAGTTATCGGGTTTCTAAAATGACCTTACCAAATGGACATTGAAGTAAATAGCCCGTAATGCTATATGATTTTGTTGGGCTTAGCTGCTTATCGCTTCAATTATTTTTTTTAATATTGATCAAGTCCTTTGTATTGGCCTTTCGCATCATGGTAGCCATAAAAGGAGCGAATAATTTTGAAAAACCTGTTGGGTTTCCTCTGTTTTGCAATGTCACCTTTGTCGTCTTGTCATCAATGGCTGTTCAGGTATAAGTAGTCTCTATTGGAAATGGTTCTTCGGCTGTGTGCATAACAAGTTTTTGATGTGGAAATAATTCATTAAACTCATACGACGTTAATATATCCAAAAAAGTCGGGAAAATTTGATAGTTGGGATTATTCTGCGAAGATCAGCATTAGGATTTTTTCAGTGATCGTTGAATGTAAATAATTACCACAATGCATCTTTCGACCCTAAGCCAGACTCTTAAATTTGGTATATTTAACGCCATCAAATTAGTGAACTTACTACCCATCCGCAATGTCGAAAAAAGGAAATAATAAGTATCCGATTGATAATAACGTATTGGCACGTGCCTATGAATTGATGTGTATGGCCAGGCATATGGCGATCACCTATGAGGAAAACAGGGAAGTGTGCAGTAAATATGTTCATAGTACTTCCCGCGGTCATGAAGCCATTCAACTTGCTATGGGCCTTCAGCTTACGGAGTATGATTTTGCTTCTTTATATTACCGGGATGAATCCATATTGCTTGGAATCGGACTTGAGCCGTATGAGTTGATGCTTCAATTGATGGCCAAACGTGATGATCCGTTTTCGGGTGGTCGCAGCTACTATGGCCATCCGGCGCTTAAGCGAAAAGGCTTTCCAACTATTCCCCATCAAAGTTCAGCAACCGGTATGCAGGCTATTCCTGCCACCGGTATGGCGCACGGTATTTCTTATCTGGAAAGTCAGGGCCTGCTCAAGGGAAAGAATAAGCCAATCGTTCTTTGTTCACTGGGTGATGGATCGGTGACGGAAGGAGAGGTAGCGGAGGCATTTCAAATGGCGGTGTTGAAGAAATTACCTATTTTATACCTTGTGCAGGACAACGACTGGGGAATTTCGGCTACGGGTGCAGAGATGCGTACTATGGATGCGTATGAATATGCAGTGGGGTTCAAAGGATTGGAAAGAATGCGAGTGGATGGATCACGTTTTGAGGATAGTTATACGGGTTTGAAAAAAGCTATTGACTATGTGCGAAAAAAGCGCGCACCAATTCTTGTTCACGCTAGTTGTCCGTTGTTGGGGCATCATACTTCGGGTGTGCGGAAAGAATGGTATCGTGGAGATGACCTGGCAGTGCATGAGAAGCAGGATCCGCTGGGCAAGTTTGAAAAGTATTTGCTTGAGAATGGGTTTACCAAAAGGAAACTTAATGATCTCAAAGTCAGTGCTGAAAAGAAGGTAGCGGCTGACTACAAAAAGGCGCTTGCTGCACCCGATCCGGATGTGAGCGAGTTTGACTCACACGAGTTTGCACCCACACCCATTGCTGAAGAAAAGGGAAATCGATCGCCGAAAGGAGCAGAGAAGGTGATTATGGTAGATGCTGCTTTGCATGCTGTTGATGAGCTATTGAAAAATCACCCGGAGGCATTGCTGTATGGTCAAGATGTAGGTGGTAGACTGGGAGGTGTATTCCGGGAGGCGGCAACGCTGGCGCAAAAATATGGAGATGATCGTGTCTTTAATACTCCAATACAGGAAGCCTATATTGTAGGATCAACTGCGGGTATGTCGGCAGTGGGTGCCAAAGCCATTGTTGAAATTCAGTTTGCCGATTACATCTGGCCTGCCATCAATCAACTGGTGGAAGAGCTTTCCAAGAGTTGTTATATTACAAAAGGTAAATTCCCTATTCAGTCCCTTATCCGCGTACCCGTGGGAGCCTATGGGGGAGGAGGTCCTTACCATTCGGGAAGTGTAGAGTCTACTTTGTTAACGATCAGAGGGATTAAAGTAGTTTATCCATCCAATGCAGCCGACATGAAAGGCTTGCTCAAGTCATCGTTTTATGATCCTAATCCGGTCGTATTGCTGGAGCACAAAGGTTTGTATTGGAGTAAGGTGCCGGGAACGCTGGATGCAAAGACAATTGAGCCAGATGAAGACTACGTTATTCCACTGGGGAAAGCATTATGTGTTCAGCGGGCAAGTGAGGAAAAAATAGCTGCCGGTGAGTCGGCTGTAATACTTACCTATGGTATGGGTGTGTATTGGGCCAAAGCGTCTGCGAAAGCGTTTGAGGGACGAGTAGAAATTATTGACCTTAGAACATTAAACCCAATCGATTGGGAGATGATCGTGTCTGCTACCGAAATCCATGGTAAGGTTTTTGTGCTAACGGAAGAGCCGTTGTTGAATTCGTTTGCGGAGTCACTCGCCGGCAGGATTTCAAAGGAATGCTTTGTATATCTGGATGCACCGGTTTGGACACTAGGCGCTGCTAACCTTCCTGCAGTACCACTCAATGTGGATCTGGAGAAAGCGATGCTTCCAAATGCTGAAAAAGTAAAGGAGGAATTGGGAAAGCTTTTGGTTTATTGAAGGTGTTTTAACCACAGGGCACGAAGGAACTTGCACAGAAAAACACAGAGGTATCAAGCATCCAGTATCCACCTAGAACGGATAGCCGATACCTATGTTGTAAATAACCGGTTCCTTACCAATGCCAAAAGGCCGGAAGAATTTTAGTTTATCCAATACAAATCTTTCACCCTCAGGTCGGGCGGGATCATGTACCTTTATACCTACATCAAAGCGCAATACAAGGAAGGAGAAGTCGAAGCGAAGGCCAAACCCCGTTCCGATGGCCAACTCTTTGTAGAACGTATCAAATTGGAACTTAGTGTTGCCCGCCCAGGAAGGGGCGGTTGGCTCGGATGGATTTAAGCTTATTTGCGTTTCGCTAAATGACCAGACATTTCCCCAATCGACAAAGAAGCCGCCATTCACAAATCCAAATATTTTTTTTCGCAATTCGAAACTTCCTTCAAGTAATATTTCTCCCGGCCGCTCAAAACGATAATTGAAAAGTCCGTCCTGTTCAGGATCGCTGCTGAGTGGCGGTGGAGATGAACCAACACCCAACCTTCGGGGGCGCCAGGCCCTTACACTATTACTTCCGCCTGCAAAAAAGAATTTCTCATAGGGCAACACTCTTTCACCCTCGTAAGACCACCCTACACCGGTGTTTACCCGATAGGCCAGAATGGTGTTGCGGTCAATGATTCTATTCTTACGATAATCCACGTTGAGTCTGAGAAATTTGAATAATTGCAAGTTTTCATTTTTTACGATACCCGGGGTGTAAAGATTGAGAAAGGTGCCGCCACTTTCCGCCTGAATTCTTAAGTACTTTGAATTCTTTTCTAGGTTACCATAATTTTCCGGATTCCAGGTCATGGAAAATATCATACTGCTTACAAAAGAAGGGTTGAAGGTTACCCGAATATTATTTCCTTGTGACTCACTGAGGTCATTGAGCAAAGCCCTGAATGCGCTGTCCAGTTGAGATTGAATGATGTTCAGATTGGCTAATGTAAAAGTGTATTGTGTTGTTCTTTTGTTTTCCCAGGAGTACGAATACGATACCGTTGTTGTTTGCCGAATGTATTCTGGCCTGTCGGTGTAGGTGAATCCGGCAAGTAAGCGGGTTTTAGGATTTAGCTTTCCGAACCTGTATTGGGCATTTTTGCCCAATGGTAGTAGAAATTGAGGGAAAGTCAAAGTTGCGTTCAGTCCGGCTTCGATGCTTCTGTAGAAATTGCCTACATCCGTGGCAGACGCCACTCCTTCAAATCCGGCACGTCCGGTCAATTCCAAAATTTCCATGCCGCCAAAAAGGTTGCGCTTGAGAAAACTCATGTTGTAATAAGGCCCGGGAAATCCTTGTGTCACCGTCAGGCCGGCCTCGTTCGACCAGGAGTAGCGGTTAAGTGAACTTGAGAATAAATTGGCGATGAATTTGCCACCGGATGTATCGTAGTTGATGTTTACAAATTTGAACATACCCAGGTTGGCCAATTGCCGTTGTGTGTTCACCGTGCCTGACCTGCTGTACAGGCTGTCTTTTTGGAAGAAAATACGTTGATCTAATATGCGTTTGCTGTACTCATTTTGGTAATACGAATAGGTGATATCCCTGTAAGGCATGATTTGTCTTTTGCTCCTGTTGCTGGGTGCTTTAGCGTTGGCATCGGTTACAAAAATTACCGAATCAAGTCTGAACTGTTTGTGAGCGGATTGTCCTTCCGGGTTGGTTACATTTATCTTAATGGCGATTTTATGGGTATCGCCATAGGTAGTATCAATATCATACTCAATGTAGTCGCGGCCAAAAGCGAAATATCCATTATCTTTCAGGTAATTGTCAATGCGCTCTCTTTCATTGTTAAGTATATTCTGATCGAACTGATCTCCTTTTTTAATTAGGCTCTGAACCTGTTTGGACTCAAGTAATTCCTGAATTTTTTTATCCTTTATATCGTAAGCGATGGAGTCGTATGTGTAGGGTGCTTTCGGGTTGATATGGTAGATTATGGCTACCCTTTTCGTTTCTTCAAACTTTTCAGTGTATATGTCAGCCTTAAAATAACCCCGGGTAAAAAGGTAGTTAGTCAGTTTGTCGGCTGTTTGTGAAATAACCGCCATATCATAAACTGCGGCTTTCTCCCCCCACTGCATAAACATGTTTCCATTTTCTATCTTACCATTTAGCACATCAATTTTATGTTGCCTTCGGTATTGAAAGGAGGATTTTCTTTTTTCGTTGGTGGTCTTGTTGATCTTGCGTGCATACCTTGCATCGACTTTTTCCTTTTTCAAAACAAATTTTTCCGGCTTATACCTTCGCTCACCTGCGTAATACATCCACACCAGGGAGTTTATGGGTAGCCCTAAAAATCTACGGTTTGTTTTTTGAATGAATAGATCCTTGAACCCATCCTGCCTAAATCCTTTTGGGCCTTCTACCTTCTGTTTGTAAAGAAGTTTTTCACCCGGCTTAAGGTATCGCGTGCCCAGACAACCAGAAAAGAGGACGGATAGCAAGCTACCGACTAAAAAATATTTAAATTTCCTCTTCAAAAACACGGTATGATTAGTAAGAGCCAGTCCAAATTCATCAAATCCCTGCAATTAAAGAAATACCGTAAACAGGAACAATGTTTTGTGGTTGACGGGAAAAAGGGTGTCGGTGAAGTCATGGATTCTGATTATGAAATAGTTCAGCTTGTACTTACGCCAGCCTACCTTGAGAGCCATCGTGAAAAAATGGAGGGATCAAAAGCGGATATCATTGTCGTAACAGAAGGTCAACTGGCGCAATTAGGTTCATTTCAAACCAATGAAAGTGTGATCGCCATTGTAAGGCAAAAACCAAACCGGATTCCTACTTTAGAATCCAACGAATACATGCTGGTATTGGATGACATCAGAGATCCCGGAAACCTGGGATCAATCATTCGGACAGCCGACTGGTTTGGTGTTCGGAAAATTGTAGCCTCTTCTCAAACAGCCGATTTCTATAACCCCAAGGTAATCAACGCTACTATGGGCTCGTTTACACGCGTACAGTTTGCCTATGGCGACCTGAAGGAAGAACTTTCAAAAATCGAGGCAACTGTTTATGGCACTTTTATGGCGGGCGAAAGTATTCACGATACCGTCTTTGCCAGTCATGGCGTTATCGTGATTGGTAATGAGGCCCAGGGAATATCGGAAGCTGTTCAGAACCGGATTACGCATCGTATTACCATACCGGGTGTGAAAGGTGCCGAATCACTTAACGCTGCAGTTGCCACCGGTATCTTACTGGACAACTGGAGTCGGTTAAAAAAATGATTTGCTTTGCTGACTTGCCTCATCTGAAATTCTTAGTGCATGCTCTTTGCCCAGGTAGCGATCGATGGCATAGTGACCGGCATAGATGACCGGTGTAAGGAGTATGGCCACCAGAAACTTATAGATATAATTGGTGAGTGCGATGGCGATGATTTGCCGGGTGCTAAAAACACCGGAGAATGCAATGAACAGCACAACAAAGGAATCAATCAGTTGAGAAACCACCGTTGAACCCGTTGCTCTTAACCATAGCATTTTTGAACCTGTAATTCTTCTCAGCTTTTGAAATACGAATACGTCCACCAATTGCCCGATGAGGAATGCGGTTAGTGATCCGATGATTATTCGTTGACCCTGGCCAAAAATTTTATTGAAAGCAAAATCAATGTTGAAATAATTCCCCGCTGCATCCGTGTTGTTTGCATCCAGCCACCAGCCGGCCGGAGGGAGGTTCATTGTAAAAAAGATAACGACAAATGCGTATGCGATTAATCCTGCTGTGAGAAAGCTGATTCGCTTTACCCCCGGCTTGCCGAAATATTCGTTGATAAGATCCGTGGTAATAAATACAATAGGCCAGATTACTGCTCCGGCTGTGAGATTAAAATCCATAGTGAACCCCAGGATGTTGATGTTGGCAGGGTTGATGCCGAGCGTACCTTCGCCAGAAAAAATCTTAACACCAATCATTTCCGCGATAATGGCATTGGTCAGGAAAATACCACTGAGCACAATAAAAAGGTTATTCTTTTTGTTGGTTAATTCAGGGCTCATTATGTTTCAAGATCAAATGTTTCTCCCTCAATAGCAAGCTGGGTATTTTCAAACGCTCTCCTGGCTTCGTCCAATAAAGGTTCCAGTTCCTTGTATCGGGCGGAAAAATGCCCGAGTACTAATTTCTTAACCCCCGCTTTTGCGGCAATGCAGGCGGCCTGGTATGCCGTTGTGTGAAGGGTTTCGGTGGCTTTATCAGCGTGTTCAGTCATAAAGGTAGCCTCGTGATAAAGCAAATTAACTTCTTTAATCCACGGAATTATTTCTTCACTGTACAACGTATCCGAGCAATAGGCGTAGGCATGGGAAGGTCGTGGGGGGAGTGTAAAGTCTTCGTTTTTATACAACACCGTTCCATCTGGTTGTAGTACGTCTTTGCCAAGTTTTAGCTGCACAATGTGCTGAAGTAATATACCTTCCGGCAACGTGTCTTTATCAATTCTGCGTGGCTTGCGTTTTTCCCGAATAATAAAACCTGTACAGGGTACCTTGTGGGTAAGGGGTAGTGATTGAACACTAATCGATTCATCTTCAAAGAGAACATCGGGTTCCGTTGAAGGAACAACATGGAAAACCAATTTGTAATTCAAGGATGATTTTGAATACTTTAGTTGATGAATAATGATTTCATCCAACCCCTTCTGACTATAAATATGGAGGTCACTACTTCGTTTTTGCAGGTGCATTGAGAAAAGTAATCCCATCAGGCCCAGGTAGTGATCGCCATGGAGATGGCTAATAAATATCCGGTCGACTTTATGTACGGGTATAGCAAATTTTTTGAGTTGCATCTGAACTCCTTCTCCACAATCAATAAGGAAGTGATGTCGTTGGATATTGATGTATTGAGCGGAGGGATGTCTTCCGTATGCCGGTAGTGCTCCGCTCGAGCCCAGTATGGTAAGTTTAAAAGACACTCTTGTATTACAACAACAAATCCCAACTGATTGTTGGGATTTTGAATTACATAAGAATAGATTTTACTTCTAACTGATCAGGATGCGCTATCCTTCATGTCCTTTTCAATTTCATGTATGAATACCGAATCAATCGCTTCTTCCACAGTGGGTAAAATGTGAAGCACACTATCCAGTTGCGAAATCTTAATTAATTTCATGGTATGTTCAGAAAGACCAGATAGTACAAAGATGCCACCATCTTCTTGAAATATCCGATTTCCAACAAGCAAAGCACTCAGTCCTGACGAGTCGGTATACTTCACCTCGGTAAGATCCAGGATAATGTTTCGGATACCTTCCGCATGCAGTGTGATCATTTCTGATTTCAGGTTGGGAGCGATGCTGGAGTCCATTTTATCTTCGTGCAAGGCAAGGAGACTGTACTTTTCCTGTTTATCGATGGTGTACTTCATATTTGCTATATTCTAGGCTCTAAAATTAAGTTTAATTTATGGAATTAACGATGCTCTGTTCGATTCGTTCCAAAAGTGAGTCATAATCAATAGGATCAAGCTTTTTACCCGTCATCTGCTGATATAGTTCCTTATATCGGTCAGATATGGATTTTACGATCTCATCAGTCATATCCGGTATTCGTTGTCCATCTTTTCCCTGAAATCCATTTTCGATCAGCCATTGTCGTACAAACTCTTTTGAAAGTTGCTTTTGTCCCTCGCCCGCGGCTTGCCTGGCTTCGTAGCCTTCCTTATAAAAGTAGCGCGAGGAATCGGGGGTGTGGATTTCATCGATGAGATAAATAACGTCCTTGTGTTTACCGAATTCGTATTTCGTATCAACCAGTATCAACCCACGCGCTGCCGCCAATTCTGTTCCCTTTTGATATAGTTTATATGTATAATCTTCCAATACGGAATAATCCTTTTCGGAAATTAGTCCGGAGCTTAGGATTTTCTCCCTGGAAATATCTTCATCGTGACCGACCTTGGCTTTGGTAGTGGGGGTGATGACGGGGTTTGGGAGTTTATCATTTTCTTTTAACCCTTCGGGCAACGCCACGCCACACAGTGACCTTTTACCGGCTTTGTATTCACGCCAGGCATGGCCGGCAAGATAACCCCTTATTACCATTTCTACAGGGAAGGGTTCACACTTAAAACCAACAGTTACGTTAGGGTCGGGTGTTGAAAGTACCCAGTTCGGGACAAGTTCCTTGGTTAATTCCAGGTTGTAGGCAGCTATTTGATTTAGCACCCTGCCTTTATCCGGAATAGCGCGGGGTAGAATGACATCGAATGCTGAAATGCGATCGGTTGCCACCATGGCCATTTTCTCACCGAAGTAATAGACATCTCTTACCTTTCCGCTGTAAAAGCCTGTCTGATTTTTAAACTTGAATTTTGTTTCCTTGATAGCCTGCATGCAGATGATGTTGGGTTTGCAAAATAAGAACGCCCCCCTGAACCCCCAATTGCTTTCCCTACATTTATTTCTCTTCGATCAATATACCGGCCTTAAAAATATAAGTCTTTAAAACCTGACCTTGATCATCATACTCAATCCAATCTTTGTGCTTCTTATTGGCGATATATTCTCCCTGCTCTTTAATGGCACCATTGGGATGGTAACTTGTGTAAAGGCCATGCTGACGGCTGGCACGATAATCGCATTCCCACTGAACTTTTCCGTTTTCATAATAGCTTTTTACCGGCCCCGTGATCAGATTAAATTGAAAAGCCTCCTCCAGCATTTTCTGACCCGTAAGATAATAGGTAGTGCGCAAGCCATGCAACCGGCCGTTTTCGTAAGTCTCTTTCAACTTTGCTGTTTTGCCATCAGCTCCATAATAAATCCAAACACCATCGGGTTTTTCCTTTTTAAACTCCTTCCGGCTAAGTTGGATGCCCTGTTCGTTAAATCCTTCCTGGATCAAGCGCTGCTCGTTGGCAGATACCTGTTCCTTTATTTTCATTTTCCCATTGGGGTGATAGGATATGTTTACACCAAACTTTACGCCTTCTCTAAATTGAAATTTGTGACGAATACTACCGTCAGTATAGTACCCTGTGTTGTTGCCGTGAAGTTTGCCATCCAGAAAATTGGCATCCAGTAGCAGATGCCCTTCTTCGTCATAATTTTTAAAATTTCCTGTTCGTTCACCGGGTGTCAGCGTGGAAATGGTTTCTAGTTGGGCATTGGGATAATAAGTTTTATAGAAGTCCGTCATCACGCCATCCTTGAAGTTGGCCTCCGTTTCTACTACTCCGCTTTCATAGTAAGTAGTTGTGAGTCCATTTGGTTTTTTATTTTTATAGGTAATTTCTTTTCGGATTTTCCCTGACGGGTAGAACTCGCGCATAACGCCATCCGGTTTCCCCTTCACAAAATAGGACTCACTTTTGAGATTACCGGATTCAAAAAAAGAACGGATGCTATCGACCAATTGATTCTTTTGGTAGAAGGCACGTTGTATTGGTATGCCGTCATCATTAAATACTTCTACAGGGCCGTGGCGCATGCCATCCAGGTAGCTTATTTTGCGGATAAGTGCACCGTCTTCATTATATTCCAAAAAAAGCCCTGAACGATAACCGTTTTTAAACTCACCCTCAAGGTGGATATTCCCATTCGGGTAAAAGCGCTTGTACTTTCCTTCAAGTATTTCATTGTCATCCGTCAGGGTGTACTCTTCCTCAATTTGTTGTTTGAGTGGATCATAGTATTTTCTGACCATCCGCTGAGCAGAAGCAGAAAAGCAGGAGAGAAGAGATAGAATGATAATCAGACGATGCATAATACCATTACACTAAGAACCCAACGAACCCAGGGTGATGATGTTGTGCACCCTCAAAAACAACGCTAGAAATGTCTCAAAGGTTTTCAATGACAATGGCGGAAGCACCACCTCCTCCATTACATATTCCAGCCACCCCAATTGATGCGTTATTTTGTTTTAAAACATTAGCCAGCGTAACGGTGATGCGTGCGCCAGAGGCTCCCAAAGGGTGACCCAATGCAACAGCACCACCATTTACGTTCACCTGGTTGGCATCCAGTTCGAGGTTTTTGTTGTTGGCCAGAGCAACGGCTGAAAAAGCTTCGTTTATTTCGTAGTAGCCAACATCCTTTTTGCTTACACCTGCTATTTTCATTGCTTTTGGAATAGCCAGGGAAGGAGCAGTTGTAAACCACATGGGGTCCTGTGCTGCATCTGCGAATCCAAGTATACGTGCAATCGGTTTGATACCAAGTGCTATTGCTTTTTCCTTACTCATTAAAATAACAGCCGCGGCACCATCATTAATTGTCGAAGCATTGGCTGCAGTAGCTGTGCCATCCTTGCCAAACACCGGTTTAAGTGTGGGGATTTTGTCGAAGTTTACATTTTTGTATTCTTCATCTTCAGCTATTGTTATTACCTCACCTTTGCGACCCGTGATTTCAACAGGAATAACTTCATCCTTGAATTTTCCGGATGCCCAAGCTGCTGCCGCTCGCTTATAGGAGGTAATAGCATATTGATCCTGCTCTTCACGGGATATTTTCATTTCCCTGGATGTATTGTCAGCACAAACTCCCATAGCACAGTGATTATATATGTCGGTAAGCCCATCAAACGATAGCCCATCAATAATTTCTCCGTTTCCAAATTTGTAGCCATACCTTGCCTTTGGCAAGTAGTAAGGAATGTTGCTCATGCTCTCCATGCCACCGGCTACAATTACATCAGCCTGGCCTGTCATGATAGATTGCGCACCTACCATGATTGCTTTCATACCCGATGCACACACTTTATTGATTTGTGTACAGGGAATGTTGTATCCCAAGCCTGCGCCCACGGCGACTTGTGTAGCGGGTGCCTGACCCAGTCCTGCGGAGACTACATTACCAAAGTAAACTTCCTGAAACGTATGTGGTTCAAGTTGAATGCGCGCAATGGCTGCCTTGACAGCAGCGGCACCAAGTTGCACGGCAGACAAACCAGAGAGAACACCACCAAAACTTCCGATAGGTGTTCTCACAGCCGATACTATATATACTTCTTTCATGTGTTAATATTTATTTTGATGGTCACATAGAATGCCCAAAGGCTGATTATCATTCTTTTGGGTCTGCTTTGCTGATGGGCATTTCATTTTTATTAGTGTGGAGTCTTTAGTTTGAGTATTGATTCTCGAGTTGAATTTGATTGATTATCCTAACATCTAATAACCACCAACTCAAAAACTCAGGACTCATCTTACCAATCGGGTTTACTTTTATCCTTAGGCTTGGTAGCTTTTCTTTTGTTTTGTTGGAGATATTGAATTTCCTGATTCTTCATCGCCTCCAGAATCATTTTTGCCTTCTCCTCACTCATCTCCATTTCTTTCAATTTGTCGGATACAGAAGGAGGGATGTCTTTTTTATCTTTATTTTCTTCGTTTTGTTCCTCTTGTTTTTGCTGATCACTTTTCTCTTTATCCTTATTTTCCTGATCCTGCTTGTCTTTATTTTGCTGATCTTGCTTTTCTTTCTTCTCTTTGTCCTCCTTGCCCTGTCCGTCTTTTTTCTGATCCTTATTTTCTTGATCTTTTGAATCTTTCTTCTCCTGATCTTCTTTTTGCTGATCGTCCTTGTTCTGATCTTTATTTTGTTCTTCTTGTTTCTTCTGCTCTTCCAATTTCTTTTTCACCATTTCATAATTGTACCGTGCATCTTCATTGCCAGGGTCAGAGCGAAGCGACTGCTTAAAATAAGCCAGTGCCTCCTCATATTTTCCTGTCCGGTTAGACAATACGCCTAGTTGTTGATTGGACAATGACCGCATTGTTGGGGATTTGCTTTGTACCAGCGACCTGTATTGATTGGATGCGCTCACTGAATCGTTTGCCTGAAAATAGGCGTTGGCCAGATTCATGGAAACTTCTTCTTCGTTCACTTTCAATGAATCTACCAGGTACTTGTATTTTTCAATGGCTGTTTTGTAATCACCGCGCTGGTAAGCTTCTTTAGCTTCTGATTTGAGTGAATTGATTAGTGCAATCCGGTCGATGTCGGAAATAAAGAATGCTGCAACTAAAAATACAATGATTGCCTTCATATACTCACTGTCTTTACGTTCACCATGATATCAATCACAAGCAAAATTAATGCAATAAGGAGAAAATAGTAATACCGGTTGGCTGAAACATCCACAAATCGGGTGTCGCGTAGTTCGCCTTCAATCCTGCTGATCGTATTGATTAAGCGAGATACATCATTTTTAGTTTCATTGATTTCAAAATATTGGCCATCTGTATTGCTAGCCAGTGACTGCAGGGATTTGCTATCCAGCCTGGTGATCACCGTGTTTCCCTGCCTGTCGGTCTTAAATCCACTTCCGGCTCTCAGTTGGCTGCCTTCCTGCGTTCCTACTCCAAGGGTGAAGAGTTTTATATCGTTCTCCTGCACTTGTTTAATCACGGCATCAGTTTCCTCACCAAAATCTTCTCCATCGCTAATGAGAATGATCACTTTTGATTTTTGCTGTGAGCTGGGACCTTCTTCATCACCAAGTTTGGTGAGCGCCATTCGGATTGGTGGTCCAAAATCCGTTCCTGAAGATGGCACGAGACTGGTATTCATGGTTTCAATAAATAAATTAAGTGCATTTTGATCATAGGTGAGCGGACTTTGCATAAAGGCTTCAGAAGAGAAGATGATAATTCCAATGCGATCGGAATTGAATGCTTCTACGAGCCGTTTCATTTCGAACTTTATTTTTTCCAGCCGGGTGGGCTGGATGTCGTAGGCATCCATTGACTTGGACAGGTCTACACAGATCATGATATCCTTGCCTACAGATTTTACTTCTTTGCGGCTGTCTCCAAAGGAAGGACCCAGGAATGCGATTAACAGCAATACAAATACGGCAGTGCGAAGAAAGAGTTTGTAAAAGACGCGCTCATAGGGTGTATGAAGGGTCTTCGCAATTCTTATAATTTTGATTACAT
This sequence comes from uncultured Ohtaekwangia sp., assembly GCA_964436055.1. Taxonomy (GTDB): domain Bacteria; phylum Bacteroidota; class Bacteroidia; order Cytophagales; family Cyclobacteriaceae; genus ELB16-189. The sequence goes on along the minus strand of CAYTBO010000060.1, from coordinate 630 downwards.
AAAGCGTATAAAATCCCAGGAACAGGATAAAGAGGACTACTTCAAAGAAACCAAAATTGCGAAACCAGACCATTTAACTCCTTTGACGCAATTATAGGGAAATAGGTTGTCAAAATTAAATGAGATAGGGGGTAAGGTCTGATTTCGCGTTGGAGAAATTATTAAGGTGTCGCTACAATTTTTTTAATCCAGTTTATCATTTCCGTAACGGTTTCCTTGGTGATCCATTCCTTTCGCTACGTACAAGGAGGCGCGTCCTGGAGTTTTTTGGTTGATCCTATCCACCAATAGCCTGCTATCGTCAAGGCTTACCATCCAATCATATTCACCGGCTACTACATAAAGCGGGGCACTGGTGTTGAGCCATGTCTCCATGAAGTTAAAATCCTGTGTCTTCATATAGAATTGAGCCGACCTTCCATACTGATGGTGCGGTTCATCGTACCAGAGTTTTGAGAGGTGGGGTTTTTCCGTACATATTTGCTGTGGTGTTTTCTTGTAGTTCAGATAGCCCTGAGTTTATCAATTATTACCGCATTCGGGAGGCTCAAAAGTTATTGGAATCCAGGAAGCATACTATTTATAGCATTGAATCCATTGCCTTTAAGTGTGACTTCAATGCACCCTCTG
>CAYTBO010000059.1:0-19992 GCA_964436055.1 uncultured Ohtaekwangia sp. | reverse complement strand
GGATGCATTACTTTCTATCATTCGGTAGTGCGCCAATCGACTGAAAACATCTGCGCTTTTTCTTTTTTTTCGTTCCCTGGTTTCCAAATCACAGGAGTATAAACCAAATCGTTTTGTTGGGCCCAGATGCCATTCAAAATTATCCCACGCACTCCACCAATAATAACCTTTGATGTCGATGCCATCCTGCAGCGCCTCATGCAAAATTTTTGCATAGTCCACAATCGCCTCCTGCCTCAGGATATCACTGGCATCACACACTCCGTTTTCAGTAATGATGATAGGCTTTTTGTATTTCTTCCAATAGCGATCGATACAGGTTCGCAGTCCTTCAGGATGATACTCCCACATATCATCATGCCTTACGCCAAGTTTTTTTATTTTATCCGGAGTTTCAAGAAATGTTACAGGCATTGGGTCATGCGTTACCCGGGCGTAATAACTCATTCCAAAAAAATCCACTTTTTCAAAATGACCGGGCACATACTCCATAAACCACCAGTCGCTCAGGTTGGCGGGAAACCAGCCCAATGCATTTTCAGAATCGAAGACAACCGCATTGTGGGATATGCCTACCGGTTGATTCGGGTATTTAGCTTTGATGAGGTCATATACTTCATTGTGTGCCTTGCCCATGTTCTTCACTGCTTTACCCGCCAGGTACGGATTGTTTTTAAAGGGAGGGAAGAAGCCGGTGATCCAGCCGTAGCTGGCATAAACATTTGGTTCATTAAAAGTATTCCAATAAGAGACATATTCCCCAAACGAATCGATTACCTTTTTACAAAAGTCAACCCACATGGCAATGTTTTCCTCTTTCTCCCAACTACCAAGCCTGGCAAACCAATTGGGGTTGGTAAAGTGGTGCAGTACCATCATGATTTTAACGCCACGGTTTCGAAGGTCTTCGAGAAAAGATTTGTATTGGGTTAAGGTTTCTTCATCAAATGCTGCATAGGGGGCTCTTTGCAACCTGCTCCACATCAGCCCCATGCGGTAGTTAGGCGCGAGGGATGCGATTATTTGTGCATCTTCTTTAAATCGAAGTTCATGGTCGGTGGTCCTGTCAAAAACGTATCCATCCTGAGATTTTACACCTTGCCAATCATGATCAAAAGCAGTCTCGATTTGAGCTGCGGCTGTGCTGGTTCCGAAATTGAAATCGTTTGGAAATACGTATCGCATGAATACAGTGGCGGTAAAAAGTGCTCAAAAATAGTTAAATGCGTTTTCATTCAAACAAAAAAAATAGGAGGACATAACCTCCTATTTTCTTCATCCTCTTTCGATTCAAAAATCATTTGCCATCCTCTGCATCTTCCTTGTTTAGTTCTTCCAGCATTGTATCATACTTTTCCTTTATGGCGGGATCATCCTTTAAGGCTTTTTTAACGCTGTTATAAGTTTTTACCCCAATGTAATCTTTAGCCAGGGATTGAAACGTTTCATTGATCATAGCCGTTTCATCCGCCTTTCTGGTGGCCACCGATTTTACAAAAGCAATTTCTTCTTCGGTTGCATTGGCTTCCTTTAGCTTGGCTTCCTCATCGATTATCTTAGATAGATCATTGTATCGAGATGCAGATACATTTTCATTGCTCTTCACCATCTCGGTAATGGTTTGAATTAAAGTGCTCTTCATGTTTTCAATCGAATCCATGGCAATCGCGTATTTCTTAAGGTCCTCCTCACTTACCGTTTCATCCTGCGCTTTCACCAACGTTCCGGTCATACAAAGGGTGAAACATACTACTAATATTTTGAGCTTCATCGTTAAATTATTTAGGTCATACATAAACAACATTCAACCTGAATTATACGATTTTTTATTTTTTATCTCAAAATATATCGACAAAATTGATTAAAATATCCTATTCAGGTATCCCGCAAAAGTCCTGCCTACCACTATGTACGTGAATTTATGTCGCGTAGGTTATTCATCAAAGAGAATATATTTGTACATCTTTCACAGGTAAAATCTATGGAAAGGAATAAGCAACTGGCAGAACACCTGAGTCAATATATCAGTGACCACAAGAAACAATTTCTTGAATCGGTGCTTGCACAACGAACCCGCCATGTTACGGTCGTGTTGGAAGATATTTTTCAATCGCAGAACGCCAGTGCAGTATTTCGAACAACGGAGTGTTTTGGAATTCAGGATGTCCACATCATTGAAAACCTCAGCAAGTATTCCTTGAATAAGCGAGTATTGCGCGGAGCCAACAAATGGCTAACGGTTCAGCGTTACGGTGAACCTGGAGTTAACAACACAGTACATTGCCTTCAGACTTTAAAATCGCATGGGTATCAGATTATGGCTACAACACCTTCTGCCACATTATCCCTACATGAGGTTGTGCCGGATAAAAAACTGGCCATTCTTTTGGGAAATGAGCTTCATGGTCTTTCCACCGAGGCCATAGGGGAATCAGATTTGCAGGTAAAAATTCCAATGTACGGATTTACCGAAAGCCTCAACTTGTCCGTTAGCGCCTCTATTTGCATTAGTGAAATAATCTACCAAATGAAAAAGGCCGGAGTGAAATGGGAATTGGATGAGGAATCAAAAAATGAATTGCGTTTACATTGGTACAGAAAGATTGTTAAAAATGCCGACATAATCGAAAAATCGTATTTGCTATCAATTCAGTAACTTTACGCTGGCTTTTATTGTTTTGTCTATATGAGGTTTTTTTGGTGGTTGGCAAGGAGAACTTTCTTCCTGTTATTATTGGTGCTGGCTTTTGTTGCTTTTTCCAACATTTGGATTGTTCAGAGCACATCCGATCGGGTTTATACAAAGTATGACAGCCTTTCAAGTCATCCGGTGGCCCTGGTACTGGGAACGAGCCATTTGTTAATAGGAGGAGCTCCTAATCCCTTTTTTAATGCAAGGATGGAATCCGCGGCACTTTTGTATGACCAGGGAAAAATCAAACATTTTATAGTTAGCGGGGACAACCGTACCCGATATTATAATGAACCAGCCGAAATGCAAAAGGCACTTATGCGACTGGGAGTACCTTCTTCGGCCATTACGTTGGATTATGCCGGACTTCGTACCCTTGATTCTATTGTGCGCAGCAAAGAAATTTTTGGTCAATCGGAGATTACCATCGTTACGCAGGCATTTCACAGCTATCGTGCGTTATTTATTTCCAATTACTATGGCATTGATGCGATAGCTTTTGTTTCAGGCGGGCCCAACGAATCCGAAGATGAAATTGTACACTGGAGGGAATATCTGGCGCGCACCAAGGCTATTTTAGATCTCTACATTTTAAAGACAGCCCCCCGACATTTAGGTCAAAAGGAACCCATTCGATTTTAACGTTCGTTAGCTGAATTTTGTGATCGATAAACTGCCGGTTACATAAAATTTTATTGCTTACTTTTGTTTTTTATATCATTGTGAGACACAGTCAGCGATTGAGGTTTGGGGTTCGGATATTGCCATTTTTGTTACTTTCCTTTGCCGGCATGGCACAAGAGACCCGGGTATCCGGTAAGGTAACGGATGCCAATTCAGGTGATCCGGTACCATTTGCAAATGTTGTTTTTAAAGGTACGACCGTTGGCATAACCACGGATTTCGATGGTAATTTTTCACTTTCTACCTATTCACCTACGGATTCGATTATTGCTTCGTATGTTGGATACAAAGCCAGGACAAAGGCCATCACCCGTGGTATTTCGCAAATAATCAATTTTCAACTGAGGGAAGATGTGCTCAATCTTCAGGAAATCGTTATTCTGGCCGGTGAAAATCCTGCCTGGGCGATCATGAGAAATGTTGTTAAAAATAAAATCAACAACGATAAAAGAAAATTGTCGGCCTATGAATATGACACCTACACTAAAATCGAGATTGATGTGGATAACCTATCCGATAAATTCAGAGAACGAAAAATTGTTAAGAAGATTACCCAGGTACTGGATAGTGTAGAGCGAATAGCAGGGGAGGATGGGAAACCAATTTTGCCCCTCTTCATCACAGAAAGCATCTCTAAGGTTTATTATCGGGATAACCCATCACTGAAGACGGAAAAAATACTTAAAACAAAAATTAATGGCATAGGAGTGGAGGACGGCTCTACGGTAACGCAGGTTATCGGCTCATCTTTTCAGGAGTATAACTTTTACCAAAATTGGCTGAATATTCTGACCAAGGATTTTGTTTCCCCTTTGGCAGATGGATGGCGCCTGTACTATGAATACGACCTAAGTGATAGCCTTTACATAAATGAGGATTTTTGTTACCGCCTTGATTTTTACCCCAAAAACCCCCTCAGCTTGGCCTTTGTGGGAACTTTATGGATAACCAAAAATGATTTTGCGCTAAAACGAATCGATGCCAACGTTGGCGATCAGGCAAACCTGAATTTTGTAGAAAAAATAAGAATTCAGCAAGAATTGGAAAAAACCAATACCAGTTCATGGTTGCCCGTTAAGAACCGAGTGCTTATTGACTTTAATGAAATAACTAAGGAGAGTGCGGGGATGTTGGCTAAGTTTTATACCAGCAACAAAAACTTTGTGACCAACAGTCCGTATGATCCCTCGTTTTATGGCCGTACGATCGTAATTGCAGAAGATGCCCGTGCCAATGAAGAAGATAAATTTTGGGATACACTACGGCATGAACCGCTTAGTGAAACGGAAAAGAGTGTATACAAAATGATCGACACGCTAAGAAATATCCCAATTGTTAAAACCTATACCGACATCTTCAAAGTAATGCTTGATGGATACTATAATTTGGGAAGCGTGGAGGTAGGGCCCTATTTAGGATTGACTGCATGGAATTCAATTGAGGGGTTTAGAGTGCAAGGCGGCATTAAAACCAACTATGCGTTCAGTAAGAAATGGATTTACCATGCCCAGTTGGCCTATGGTTTTGATGATGAACGGGTTAAATATTTTGCTTCGGCACAACGGATATTGTCGAGAGATCGGTGGACTACCTTTACCGTCAGAGCGCGGAGGGACGTTTCCCGTTTGGGCGTGGATGATGAAAGCCTGGCGGATAATCCGATATTTTTGGCTTCAACCCGTTGGGGAAATTTCAGACGTGGATTTTATTCTGATGAATATTATGTTGGGTTTCAACGCGAACTTTTCAAAGGATACTCTCAAAAAATTTCTTTCCGTCACTGGACCTTTGACCCAACTTTTAATTTCGGATTCTTTTTGAGCCCGGGAGACATCATGTCATCGGTAGGCGAAACCTTCCAATCTTCTGAAGTCAGCATTGAATCCCGCTATGCCAGAGATGAAGTTTTTTTGCAAAATGATAATGAGCGTATTAGCCTGGGAACCATCCGATGGCCTGTCATTACCCTGAAATATACACGGGGTTTTAGTGGTGTACTCAATAGCGACTTTGACTATGACCGCCTCAGGTTAAATGTGAAGAAGAGAATTAAAACCGGACCCTTGGGTAGTGCCAATGTTACCATTTCCGGTGAATACGTTTTCAATACCCTGCCATACCCATTGCTCACCCTCCATCTTGGCAATCAATCACCCTTTTACTCTTCAGTTACTTACAACCTAATGGATTTTGGAGAGTTTGTCAGCGATCAATACCTGTCAATGCAATATCGTCAATACCTGGAGGGTTTATTACTCAATCGATTGCCATTGCTCAATAAACTGAAATGGAGACTATTAGCCACCACCAACGTGATTGTAGGTGGAATGCGCCAGTCCAACCGAGACCTAGTTTCTGCACTAACCCCGGCGGGGGAGACAACATTACCGGTCGGTTACTTTAGCAATGGCAAACCTTATGTGGAAGTTGGCTACGGAGTAGAGAATATCTTCAAATTTTTTAGAGTAGATTTTATTCACCGCGTTACCTATCTCGACAATCCGGATACGAGAAGGTTTGGGGTACTCATCAGCGCCCAATTGCAATTATAATCCCTTGGTTTTTGGTGATCGTGAATGTTTAAAAGCTTAGAAAAGCTCATATTTGCATTCGAAAATCAGAATTAGATGAGTGTAGTAAAAATAACGTTGCCCGATGGCTCTGTCAAGGAGTTTGAAAAGGGAGTAAAAGGAATTGAGATTGCGAAAAGCATAAGTGAAGGGCTTGCCAGGAATTCGCTGGCTATAGAAGTAGATGGTGAAATATGGGATCTCGATAGGGCTATTGATAAAGATGCTTCCATTAAAATTTTCGCATGGAATGATAGGGGTGGAAAATACGCTTTCTGGCATTCATCAGCTCATTTGCTTGCCGAAGCATTGGAGGCGCTGCATCCGGGTGTGAAATTTGGAATTGGCCCCCCCATTGAAAACGGATTCTACTATGATGTCGACCTGGGAGATCAACCTCTGGGAGAAGATGGACTTGCAGCCATTGAAAAGAAAATGATTGAGTTGGCTCGGCTGAATAATTCGTTCACAAGAAAGGAGGTATCCAAGAAAGAAGCGATCGATTACTTTACTACGAAAGGTGATCAATATAAACTTGAATTGATTGAAGGACTGCAAGATGGTTCCATTACTTTCTATCAGCAGGGAAATTTTACCGACTTATGCAAGGGCCCGCATATTCCGGGAACAGGAGTTATCAAAGCGGTTAAACTCCTCAACGTAGCAGGAGCGTATTGGCGAGGTGATGAAAAGAATAAAATGCTTACCCGCATTTACGGGATCACCTTTCCAAAGCAGAAAGAACTGGAAGAGTATCTCAACTTATTGGAAGAAGCTAAAAAAAGAGATCACCGAAAACTAGGACGCGAATTGGAATTGTTTGCATTCTCTGAGAAAGTGGGCATGGGACTTCCCTTGTGGCTGCCTAAGGGAACGATTTTACGTGAACGATTGGAACAATTTATGCGCAAAGCGCAAATCAAAGCGGGCTACGATCCGGTAGTAACACCTCACATTGGTGGCAAAGAACTCTACGTAACATCCGGCCACTATGAAAAATATGGTAAGGATTCATTCCAACCCATCCGCACACCGGATGAGAATGAAGAATTTTTGTTGAAGCCCATGAACTGCCCCCACCATTGTGAGATTTACAAAGTACGTCCAAGATCCTATAAGGAACTTCCCATTCGATTGGCGGAGTTCGGAACAGTGTATCGGTATGAGCAAAGTGGCGAACTGCACGGACTGACCAGGGTGAGGGGTTTTACCCAGGATGATGCGCATATTTTTTGCCGACCCGATCAGGTGAAAGATGAGTTCATCAAAGTAATTGATTTAGTACTTCATGTATTTCATTCACTAGGCTTTGAAAACTATACAGCACAGGTGTCGCTTCACGATCCGGCAAATAAAGAAAAATACATCGGTGAAGATCACCTGTGGGAGAGGGCTGAGCGGGAAATACAAGAGGCTGCCGATGAAAGAAAACTTAAAACAGTAGCCGTAAAAGGAGAGGCCGCATTTTATGGCCCTAAGCTGGACTTCATGGTAAAAGATGCACTGGGCAGGAACTGGCAGCTTGGCACCATCCAAGTAGACTACCAATTGCCTGAGCGTTTTGAGTTGGAATACATTGGATCGGACAATCAAAAGCATCGTCCTGTAATGATTCACCGTGCGCCCTTTGGTTCACTGGAACGATTTGTGGCCATTTTGATAGAGCATTGCGCGGGAAACTTCCCTGTCTGGTTGTCACCGGAACAAATTGCAGTGCTCCCCATTTCGGAACGTTTCAATGATTACGCCCATGAGGTACTCGAAGTACTCAAGAACAGGGATATCCGGGGCTATGCAGACGACCGGAATGAGAAGATAGGACGGAAAATCAGAGATGCAGAGGTGCGAAAGGTGCCCTATATGTTGATTGTAGGTGAAAAGGAGGTTGCCGATAGAAAGGTAGCTGTAAGAAAGCATGGTGCAGGCGATCAGGGGACAATGGAACTGACGGAGTTTGAGACCTATTTCGTTAAGGAAAGTGCTCCGCCTGCATAGGATAATATTTCATGCTTTTTCTGCTTTTAAAGCTAAAATATAAGTATTAAGGCATTTTTGAAAAGTTGAAAATATAGCGATATTTGCACCTCTGTCAGCGGGTCTGGCAGGTTGTATTTTAACTTAAACCCTTTTAGTGGCAATATTTCAAGGTAACAAGAAGCCCTTTAACAGAAACAGAGGCTTCAGAAGAGTAGTAGAGGAACCTTATCGAGTAAATGAGCGAATTGTTGCAGCCCAGGTACGCGTGGTGGGCGAAAACATTAAAGTGGATGTATATCCTACTTCCATTGCCATTAAAATGGCACAGGAGCAAGGATTGGATTTGGTAGAGATATCGCCTAACGCAGTTCCGCCAGTTTGCAAAATAATCGACTATTCTAAGTTTAAATACGAACAGAAGAAGAAACAAAAAGAGATAAAAGCAAATGCCCAGAAGACCGTGATCAAAGAGATCAGGTTTGGGCCAAACACCGATGATCATGATTTCGATTTTAAATTGAAACATGCCATCAACTTCCTTCAAGAAGGAGCAAAGGTAAAAGCTTATGTGCACTTTGTAGGAAGGTCGATTGTGTACAAAGAACGGGGTGAGATATTGCTCCTTAAATTTGCGCAGTCGCTTGAAGATTATGGAAAAGTAGAATTGATGCCGAAACTGGAAGGAAAGAGAATGTATATGATCCTAACACCCAAAGCGAAGAAGTAATTTTTTAAAGTCTAAATAGATGCCTAAAATAAAAACGAAGTCAGGAGCGAAGAAGCGGTTTAAAGTAACCGGTAGCGGCAAAATAAAACGCAAGCGAGCTTACATGAACCACATCCTGACAAAGAAAGAAACTAAGCAGAAGAGAAGACTGGCTAATAAGACCACCGTCAACAAAGCGGACGATGGCAATATCAGGCCAATGATTCCTTATCTTGTTTAGAGGTTTGTGATTGAAACGCAATCACAGTATTGTTAAACCCGGTTCTTGCGCAAAAGTCTTCGACCAAGTTCGGAGCGCCAACGACCAAAAATTAAAAAGTAATGCCTCGTTCAGTCAATAATGTTGCATCCCGCGCAAAACGTAAGCGCGTTCTCAAATTAGCCAAAGGCTTTTTTGGGAGAAAGAAAAACGTTTGGACAGTTGCTAAAAATGCTGTCGAAAAAGGTCTGGTCTACGCCTATCGTGACCGCAAAGCGAAGAAAAGAGATTTCAGGGCACTATGGATTCAGCGGATCAATGCCGGGGCCAGGTTGCACGGCATGTCTTATTCCGAGTTTATGGGAAAAGCCAAGAAAGCCGGTATCGAGTTAAACAGAAAAGTTCTTGCCGACCTGGCAGCGAATCATCCTGAAGCTTTTGAAGCCATTGTAAAAAAACTTGCATAGAAAGAGAGGTAAAAATAGGGGGCTTTGGCCCCTTTTTTATTGATGAAGACTTCTAAGAAAGTATTTATTGCTGGTGCAATATTGTTTTTTGCACTCCTGGCTTATATAAGCTACGACATAAGCTCAAGAACTACTTTTCCCGGTTCTAAATCGCAACTGAAAGAAAGAATCAAGAACAGGTATATCGATTCGGATACCACTAAAAGGGATTCGCTCAAGTCAATTCAACGTTGAAAAATGTCGGTTTATCAGGGGTAAAATCAGATAAACGGAAAGCTATTTTCATTGCTATATCTGCGCTATATCTTAGTATCAGATTAAAGCCAACTATAGACAGGATTATCCCCTGAGGTCAAGGACTTCGGGGGATTTTCTCTTTTAAGGCATACCTGATCGATCATTTTTTTAGTCGATTTTCCCCACACTCATCGTTTTCTCATACTGTTTGCGGTATTTTTTCATATTCCAACCAGCATATCTATTTGTTTAAACTTAATTTTATTTAGTTTAGATGACTTGGGAGCAAGCCGAAATTTTAATGTTTTTCGATCGGTGGTTGCTAATGCGCAAAATATTAAATTGAGAACCCAAACAGGAAACATGCCACCAACAGGTAGTTTATCTAAGGAACAGATTGATTTAATAGCCTGCTGGGTAGATGGCAGTTTGTAAAAGATGTACAAATTTAAAAAAAAATAATATGCGTTGTGGGTTAATTGGATTCTGTGTTTGCGTATTGATTTTCGCTTTTAGCTCGTGTAGTGAGGAAGTTGATCCGCCGCTGGATTGTTCCGAATTGAGACTTGATTTGGCAAGCAAGGCAGATGCCAGCAGTTGCTCCGTATTGGATGGACAAATCACGGTAATAGCCACAGGAGGTGTTGAGCCTTATGTATATACCTTGGGCGGCATTTCGAATACTACCGGATTGTTTACAGGATTACGGGGAGGCGAATACCGGATAACGGTTACAGATGCGGAGAATAATTGTAATACAGAATTGATAGAAGAAGTCGGCACGGAAGGATCAACTTTTGCAGCTGATGTTTCCGGGGTAGCCAGTACAGTATGCGCGCCCAATAGTAATGGCTTCCTTACTGTGAATGTTTCGGATGGTGTACCACCTTTTGAATTCAGACTCGGTTCCGGACCCTTTTTATCCGATAATATCTTTATGGATTTATTACCAGGCAAGTACGTGGTAGAAGCAAAGGATGCTCAGGACTGTATCCTTGTTATAAATACCGAGGTTCCGGGTATGCGTTACGCCACCATTAAGAATATCATTGACCTAAATTGTGCCATTTCCGGATGTCATAATGGGGACAACGGAGCTAGCCGAAACTGGACACTTTTTGAAAACGTGAAGGAAAATGCAACAAACATCAGGGCTCGTACCAGCAACAGAACCATGCCCCCCGCAGGCAATTTATCGCAAGAGCAAATTGATCTGATCGCGTGTTGGGTAGGTGAAGGCGCAAACAACTAACTAAATGAAATTTCGCCTCTCCTTACTGTTCATTTTATTTTGTCATTTCACATTAGCTCAAAAGTATAAAATTGATAGCGGAACAATCAGTTTCTTCTCAGAGGCACCAGTGGAAAATATTGATGCCACCAATACAAATGTTTCAGGACTTTTTGATTCAGCTACCGGAGAAATTGCTTTCTTAGTTCAGATCAAAGGTTTTGTTTTTCGCAAGTCTCTGATGCAAGAGCATTTCAATGATAAGTATATGGAGTCTGATAAATTCCCGAAGGCCAGTTTTCAGGGAATTGTAACGGGTTATAAATTCAATCAGCAGGGTACGCAGCCGGTAAACGCTTCGGGCAAATTAACCATTCACGGCGTCACCAACTCAATTAATACGGAAGGAACACTGGAGATCGTAGACAATAACATTAATATCAATTCGACTTTCAAGGTGAAGCTTGAAGATCACAAAATCAAAATACCAAAATTGCTTTGGCAAAATATTGCTGAAGAGGCAGAAGTAAAATTAGATGTTATTCTGAGTCAACAATAATTCATTCTATGAAGCAGGCTGCTATAATCATTTTACTGCTGGTATCAATTTCAAACTTTCTCTTTGCGCAGCAGGATCTGCTCAGCACACTTGAGCAGCAACAACCACCTGATACAGAGTATAGTATTCAGACATTTAATGGCACACGCATTATTAATGGCCATTCAGTTGAAACAAAAGGGAAGGGTGCACTGGAATTTATCTTTTCACACCGGTTTGGTCGAATCAATACTGGCTCTTTCAATTTCTGGGGACTGGATGATGCATTTGTGAGGCTGGGACTAGAATATGGCATATCCGATAAGTTTGGGTTTGGAATCGGACGAACTTCTGTTGATAAAACATTTGACAGCTATATTCGGTACAAACTGTTTGGTCAAAGTAAAGGCAACGTTAATTTTCCAGTTACCATTACAACCATCGCATCAGGATATATCCAAACCACTCCTCAGGCAAAAAACAATCCTCAGGTGAGCATGTCTGATCGGCTGGCATATTCACTAGGTGTATTGATTGCGCGAAAATTCAACTCCAATTTATCTTTGCAAGTTTCTCCCTTATTTGTCCATCGGAATAGTGTGGATCCAACCATATCCAACAATGAGGATTTTGCCATTGGATTGGGAGGGAGGTATAAATTCACACGCAGTATGTCGCTGTTGGCCGAATACTACTATCACCTGAACAGACCAAGTACATCACCAACATTTGACGCTGCAGGATTTGGGCTGGATATAGAAACAGGAGGACATAATTTTCAATTGGTTTTCACCAATACACTGGGCATGTTTGACCGGGCTATGGCGACAGAAACACTAGATGATTTTTTTAGTGGCGATATCCGTTTTGGCTTCAACATTACCCGTACTTTCCAGTTGGTGCATCAGCAGTAAGCACAAGGATTTTAAGTTTGTTTCCTTGCATTTAAATGCGTCTTTAATACTTTTAGGGTTCACTGAATCTTCAGCCATTGCTACTTGCTTCTATCATTGGTTACCTGGCACTTACTGTTGCAATCGGGTATTGGGCATCGCGTAAAGTAAAAACATCTGGAGACTTTATGCTGGCAGGCAGAAGCTTGCCCATTATGCTCAGTTCAGCAGCGCTCTTTGCCACCTGGTTTGGATCTGAAACTGTGTTTGGAGCGTCCGCTGAATTTCTGGAAGGCGGATTGTATGCTGTCATTGAAGATCCCTTCGGTGCAGCATTGTGTTTGCTTTTGTTCGGACTTTTCTTTGCCAGGAAATTGTATAACATGAATCTTCTCACGCTGGGAGATTATTTCAAACAACGATTCGGCCCTAAAACAGAACTCATTGCCAGTATTTTTCTCGCTCCGCCTTATGTTGGATATATAGCAGCACAATTAGTAGCCATGGGATTAATACTCAATGTGGTTGCTGGTATTGATGTGTGGTTAGGTGTGGTGATCAGCGCTGTAGTCGTTACATTTTATACTTTCATTGGTGGCATGTGGGCGATATCGGTTACCGATTTTATTCAAAGTATTATTATTGTAAGCGGACTATTAATACTATCTGTTGTATTGGCAAATGAAGCTGGCGGTGTAACAACCGTATTAAGTGAAGTTCATCCAGATTACAGGTTTCTTCCCTCTTTCGAATGGAAGGAGATTACCGCGTATATCGCTGCCTGGTCAGTGTTGGGTTTGGGTTCTATTCCATCGCAAGATGTATTTCAACGTGTGATGTCTTCAGGTTCTGTAAAGATTGCCGTCAGGTCGTGCTTTATTGCCGCAGGATTATACCTTACCGTTGCTATGTTGCCCTTGTTTATAAGTTTGTGCGCCAAACATTTGTATACCGATGAACTTCTAGGGGATGCGCAACTTGCACTGCCGCAAATGGTGCTGATGCACACGGCTATGCCTATTCAAATTCTGTTTTTCGGGTCATTGTTGTCTGCCATCATGAGCACTACCAGTTCGGCCATACTGGCACCGGCTTCTATTGTTTCAGAAAACCTTATTAAGCCCCTGATGAAGTTTTCCCTAACCGACATACAGCTATTAAAAGTTACCCGGATTTGTATCCTTGTCTTTAGCGCTATTGCAACCATCATGGCTTGTTACAGAAAAAACATCTTTGAATTGGTAGCTGAGTCTTCCATACTCAGTTTAGTTTCTTTGTTTGCACCACTCACTTTCGGACTTTATTGGAACCGTGCCAATGCCTTTGGCGCCATTGCTTCCATGGTAACGGGTCTTTCAGCCTGGGTTGTGTACAAATGGTTTTACCCGATTGATATTCCAGCCCTGGTTCCGGCCACGCTGATCAGCATCGGTTCTTTAATTTTTGGAAGTATCTTGTGGGATAAATTGAAAATGAAAAATGGTTGAAATTGAATTGAACAGGGTAGATGGTGAATACCATATGGTCGCTTCCAATGGAGAAGGCAATGAAGTACATTTGGATGCTTCACCAACTATTGGAGGAACAGGCAAGGGCATGCGACCGATGCAGTTGTTATTGGCTTCCTTGGCAGGCTGCAGCACAATTGATGTAATTAGTATCTTGAAGAAGCAGCGGCAATCAGTACAAAACATTAAGACACAGGTGGTGGGAGCCCGTGATGACGATGCCGTTCCATCACCTTTTCAGAAAATCAATATGCATTTTATACTGTCCGGGGATATTGAATTGATGAAAGCACAGAAAGCTGTGGCACTATCAGTGGAAAAGTATTGCTCTGTTGCAGCCACTTTGGATAAGAACATTTCATTAACCTTTAGCTGTGAAGTCGATAATAAATAATTATGGATAAGAAGAATTTTGAAACGAATGCAATCCGGGTGCAAGCCCAACGAACCGGATTCAGGGAGCATGCTGTTCCTTTGTATCTGACTTCCAGTTTTGTTTTTGAAGATGCAGAACAAGCGCGTGCCTTATTTGCCGATGAAGTAGAAGGGAATATTTATACGAGATTTTCTAATCCGAACAACACGGAGTTTATTGAAAAATTATGTGTGCTGGAAGGCGCTGAAGATGGTATTGCCACCGCCTCAGGAATGGCAGCCATGTATATCAGCATGGCATCCTTGCTGAAGTCTGGTGATCATGTGCTGGCATCCCGATCGGTATTTGGTTCTACACACCAGATTTTAAATATACTTTTTCCCAAGGTCAACATTTCTCATACCTACGCTGACATTGACAAACCTGAAACATGGGAGACGCTGATCAAGCCGAATACAAAAATGATATTCGTAGAAACACCATCCAATCCGGCTTTGGATATCATCGACCTGGAATGGTTGGGTAGACTTGCAGAAAAGCACAACCTTATTTTGAATGTTGACAATTGTTTTGCAACACCTTACTTGCAGAATCCCATTCAATGGGGCGCACATTTGGTTACACACTCAGCCACAAAATTTATCGATGGACAGGGGAGGGTAATTGGTGGTGCCGTAGTGGGACACAGAGATCTGATAAAGGAAGTCCGGTTCTTTGCGCGGCATACTGGCCCTTCGATGTCTCCTTTCAATGCGTGGGTACTTTCCAAAAGCCTCGAGACATTGGCCGTAAGAATGGAAAGACATTGTGTCAATGCGCAAGCACTGGCAACACAACTGCAATCTCATCCGGCTGTTGCTTATTTAAAATATCCGTTTCTTCCATCACATCCGCAGTTCGCATTGGCAAAAAAGCAAATGAAGTTGGGTGGTGCTCTGGTGACTTTCGAATTGAAATCCGGACTGAAAGGTGGTCAGAAGTTTCTGAATGCATTACAAATGATCAGCCACACAGCCAACCTTGGCGATACCCGAACCATTGCAACACATCCGGCTTCTACCACGCACTCAAAATTAACACCCGAAGAAAGACTGGCGGTAGGAATTACACCCGGCCTCATCAGAGTTTCCGTAGGGTTGGAAAACATTGATGATATTGTATCTGATATACTGCAGGCTATTGAAAAGACTGGGTCGTAAAATGCAATTCAATATTTGGTAAGACTTGGGTCGATTTGATCAGCCCAGGCCAATACACCCCCTTTCAGGTTGTATAGGTTGTCGAAGTTATGATTTTTCTCAAGCCACTTGATTGTGTTGCCGCTGCGTGATCCGCTCCTGCAATGAATAATAACCTGTTTGTCCCGGCTTATTTTGTCAATGCTATTGGGAATTTCGGCTAATGGAATGTGCTCGCCATGGATGTGGCAAATTTCCAGTTCATACTCTTCGCGTACATCTATCAATTGAAAATCTTTTCCTTGGTCTTTTAATTTCTTAAGTTCTTCAACTGTAATTTCTTTCATGTCCATGTTGGGATTGTTTTTCTTTACACCACAAAATTCATCGTAATCTATTAGTTTTTTGATTAAATTCCTTTGGTTGTTGTTTGGAAATTTGATGATTCGTGTCTCCAGGCTGAGTGTATCTACAAGCATTAGCTTTTCACTCAACGGACTTCCAATTCCAGTTATAATTTTGATTACTTCGTTGGCTTGCATGCATCCAATGATACCTGGCAGCACACCCAATACACCGCCTTCTTCACAGTTTGGGACAGACCCCGCTGAAGGCGGAATAGGATAGAGGTCGCGATAGTTGGCGCCCCTGTTCAAATTAAATACAGAGACCTGGCCTTCAAACCTGAAGATGGAGCCATAGACCAACGGCTTGTCTGCCAGCACGCATGCATCATTGAGCAGATACCTGGTTTGAAAATTGTCGGTGCAATCAACTACGATATCGTAATCTGATAATAGCTCAAGCGCATTGGAGGAATTTATATTGATGGTAAGCGGTTCAACTTCAACATATGGATTTAACTGACACAATTTGGCAGCAGCCTGCATGGCTTTACTTTTTCCGATATCATCCGTACCATAAAGGATCTGTCGTTGCAGATTGGATTCACTCACCACATCAAAGTCAATGATACCGAGCTTTCCTATTCCTGCAGCCGACAGGTATTGCAACACAGGGCATCCAAGTCCTCCGGCACCAACAACCAATACAGAAGCGTTCTTAAGTTTTTGCTGACCTTCAAGTCCAAACTGAGGAAGAACCAGATGCCGGCTGTATCGTTCCAGTTCACGTTTATCAAATTCCACCTGCTTCATAAATTGAATTACAATTTACAACACTAATTGTTGTGTCGATGGAATCGCGTATTAAAATCTCTTTACTGCCAATGTTGCCACCGTATTTCCGATAGCCAGCGAAGAAGTGGCGGCAGGTGAGGGGGCATTGCACACGTTGATGACATGTTTGCCTTCCAGTATCATAAAATCATCAACCAGTCCTCCGGTGCGATCACATGCCTGTGCTCGTACTCCTGCTCCTCCGGGTTGGAGGTCGTCTTTTTGTATTTCGGGAATAAGCTTTTGCAATGCTTTTGCAAATGCAGCCTTTGAAAAGGAACGATACATTTCTCCCATACCCGTCTTCCAGTATTTCATGGCAACTTTCTGAAATCCGGGCCAGGCAAGTGACTCGCCCAATTCCGACAGATTGATATCTGATTTCTTATATCCTTCACGACTGAATGCAAGCACGGCATTGGGACCGGCCTCTACACCACCACCGATCATTCTTGTAAAGTGTACACCCAAAAACGGAAAGTTGGGATCGGGCACAGGGTAGATAAGGTTCTTTACCAGATGCTCTTTTTCTTTTTTCAGTTGATAATACTCTCCTCTGAATGGAATTATTTTTACAGCCAGATTTTTTTCTGTCAGCCTTGCTATCTTGTCGGAATAAAGCCCGCCACAATTGATCACCAGCCGGGTTGGATAACTTTCTTTCTGAGATACAACCACACAGGCAGATTCATTTTCCTGAATTTCTATTACTTTTTCTCCCAGTTTTATTTCACCACCCAACAGCCTGATCTGTTCTGCGTACTTGAGTGCTACTACCTTGTAGTCTACAATGCCTGTTTGCGGAACTACAATACCGGCCAGACCGGCTACATGTGGTTCATATTCTTTCAGCTCACCCTGCGAAATCTTCTTCAGGTTTTGCAACCCATTTTGAACACCTCGGTCGTACACGTTGTTCAAAAGTGGAATTTCTTCTTCTGTGGTAGCTACGATGATCTTACCACACAGTTCAAATGGAATGTTATTCAGTTTGCAAAAATCGATCAGCAGGTTGTATCCTTCGATGCAGTTTCTTGCTTTAAGACTTCCCGGCTTGTAATAAATACCCGAATGGATGACACCGCTGTTGTTGCCCGTTTGATGACGCGCCAACTCGTTTTCCTTCTCCAGCAGCAGCAGCTTAAGTTTTGGATTTGCCTTTTGAAGTTGCAAGGCGGTAGCGAGCCCTACAATACCTCCACCGATTACGACTACATCAAATTTCACTTGAAAAATTTTGCCCGAAACTAATAAAAAATCAGGTAGTTATCGGTTTGATGCGCACATTTAGGCTGGGCTCTACAATCACCAGGTGGTTTTTTGGAATCATGGTCCATTCCTTTCCTTCAGTCAGTTTTTCTGACACCACCAGTACAGCGTTGTCATCATCTTTTGGCGCTTCCATGCGAGTTACACCATTTTCGACCACATAACGGCTTCCTTCTGAATGGTATAGCGTAAGCGGCTCCTCCATGTCGTCTGATACCCAACGGGTGGCAACAATAAAGCCGCCATTCGTCACGGCCATATTCAGGTAAGCAGGGTCATCTATGCCTACTTCCTTCATCAGTTTTTTTACTTGTTGAAAAGTATAATTGAATGCATCTGCTATAGCATCTCCATCTATTACTTTGTGATGTTTGTGAAGATAGTTCAGTAGGTAGGCAAAGAGGTGTTCTGAATCGGTCTGACCTTTGATCCAGTTGTACAGCTCATCACTGAGCGGTTCTCTCAATTTCCTTTTTATCCGGTGAAAGTTTTCAAGACCACCATTGTGCGCCATTAGCAAGTTGCCATGTTGGAAAGGATGGCAATTCGATTCAGAAACTTCACCTACACTGGCGGCACGCACATGAGCTAAAAGGCAATTGGTTTTGATTTTTGGAGCTAGGTTTCTAAGATTGCGACTGCTCCAGGCCGGGTTCACGGACACAAATGTAACGGGCTCATTATTTACCTCCGGTACGTACCAACCGATGCCGAAACCATCGCCATTGAGCGGTTCTTCTATTTCACGGGCGTTGGTACTTTGGCGTATGAGGGAATTGTTGGGTTGGTATAAGAGATTGTCTGCAATGATGGATGTGCCTCTATAGGCCATTAGTCTGCACATAGGTTTCGGTATTTCCGAAAAGTTAATGAAAAAGGCCGATGATAGATATCAACGGCCTTCGACTTATTTTTTTGCCCTTTAATTATTCACCTTCTTTCTTGAACTCCAGGGAAGCAGAATTCATGCAATACCGCAGACCGGTTGGCTTGGGGCCATCAGGAAACACATGGCCCAGATGGCCTCCGCAATTGCTACAAACAACTTCATCACGAACCATACCGTAACTGGTGTCTTTACCAACCAAGACCGCCTCATCTTTCACAGGCTTATAGAAACTAGGCCATCCACTACCGGACTCAAATTTAGTTTCTGATTCAAAAAGTTCCTGGTGGCAGGCAGCACAATAATATTTTCCCTTAGCATGATTGTCCCAGTACTTGCCTGTGAATGCCCGCTCGGTGCCTTTTTCGCGGAGGATTTCGTATTGCTCTGGTGAGAGTTCTTTCTTCCATTCAGCTTCTGACTTTTTCATAGGAAAGTTGTATGCGGTGGCTTCGTGTAATGGTTTGTTCCCTTTGTTTTGTGCACAGGCATTCAATGCCCCAATAACGAAGAGTAAATAAATGTATTTGATACTTTTCATTATGTCTACTAGTTTAATAATCTCCTCTATATACGAGCTTTCCCTTGCTTTTAGATGTCAAAAGTTAAGGAACCGGTATACATTGTCCTGATACCGACAATAGCTAAATTTATTAACCATTAAACCATCAAATGGTTTCGATTTAGTTCAGAAAATTCAAGAAATAAATACCCGCTATTTTATATCAGTCTACCGTGATGTCCTGAGTGAAGTTATTGATACTTATGGTTACGATGCGGTCGCACGATGCGCCCGCGTCACCGTAGTTGATCAGGATTGGCAAATTATCCACCGTAAAGAGTGCTTCTCCTTCAGCAGGCAAGGCAATGCCGGCCAACGCACAGTCTGTTCTGAAAAGTAATCCCCTGTTGATGAGGAAAACATAATCCGAATTGGTTCTCGTCTTCCCGTTTGCCTGTCCTTCTACCTTCCATGTGGTAGTAGCAGTTGTATTTCCAAAAGTGATGGTATGGGTGTGCGTTGCATTTCGTGTAATGGTTGTCTGATCAGGAAAAGTTGCCTTTCCGTCTGCATCTGTTACTGAGAATGTAACGGTGAGGGTAGGCTGCGCTGTTAATGATGTACTGGTCACCGTTCTGGTGCCCTCAATTTTTACGCCATCTACTTCAAACCCATCAAAGGTGGTAATGGTTTTGGAGCCCGGTACAAATCTTAGCCCTTGGTAGGCTACCAGTATTTTTCCTTTGCGAAGTACACCTTGTGAATCAGTTTGTCCTGCACCAAAGTCTATGGTAATGTTTCCCTTGGGATTAAGCGGAGTGCTTCCTTCTGCCGTCACCAGCACCACCTCAGCTCCCGTAAAGCGGGTATCACCTTCTAC
>CAYTBO010000058.1:0-20445 GCA_964436055.1 uncultured Ohtaekwangia sp. | reverse complement strand
CTTCACAAAAACATAACTATTCTGTCAATCAGATTTTTAGTCGGACAACAGTGTTATACTTTATAAAATCGGCATAACCGATGAGCTTACAAAACTCAGGTAACTGTACGCGTAAGCGCTGATATCAATTCATCCACCTGCATACGATCTTCAGCGGCAGCCAGCCTTCGGTAGTTCATCAGGGAAAGGATGGCATTTTCTATTTCCTTGCTCATGGCCAAGGTGAGACCAAGATTGAAATGACTATTGGGAAACTCCGGTTCTATCTCAATGGAGATTTCATAGTGTACTCTGGCAAGTTGAAAATTCCCGATTTCTGCGTATAAATTGGCCAGGTTGTAATGCGACTCAAAATGCCTGGGTTCTTCTTTAAGCGACAGGGTAAAACAATCTATAGCTTTGCTGTAATTCTTCCCTTCTGATTCCAGAATACCCAGGTTGCAATATGCATCTGCCTTAGAATCATTTTCAGCTATGGCCCGCAGGTATAGCGCCTTCGCATTTGGATCTCCGTGCTCATCCAGCATGAGGGCTTCCTCAAAGGTGGATAGCTGGTTAAGTTTGACAAGTTTACCTCCGGTAAAGAGGTTAAGCTGACCGGGCTTGCCTGAGCCCGGTGCCTTCTTTCTTCTTACCGGCTTGAAGCCAAACTTCTCAGGAGTCTGAACTGGAAACTTGATGACCTTTGCCACGGATGCAAAGATAGTGCATTGTAGCTACATTGTGAAGTATGCAGTCCGTTAGCTGGCTTTTCGCCTCGCCGTCTTAGCCGATTTGGTTTTCTTCTCCTCCTTGGCTGCTACACCCTTTGCTTTCTCCATCGGTTTCTTTTTAGCCTGATCGATACTTGCTTTCAAGGCTGTCATGATGTCAACTACCTCGGGCTCTTCTTCTGCCACGGTGACAATCTCCTTACCTTCAATCTTTGCGTCAATGATCCTCTTAAGTGCGTCAAAGTAGTGATCCTTCATTTCAATTTTTCCAAACCGGGTAGTCATGGAATCCACAAGGGTTTTAGCCAATTTAAGTTGCTCTTTTTCAGGAGCCTTAACATCAATCAGTTGAGGTACTTCTCGAATACTTCGAACTTCATTGGGATAACGCAAGCGATACATGAGGATACCCCCTTCATGAGGATTGATCAACACCGGGGTCTCACGATCCCGCAATACGACTTTGCCCACTCCTATTTTACCGCTTTCCTTCAGGGTGTGACTTAGCAAGCCATAGGCTTTGGCTGCCACATCGCCATCGGGTCCTATAAAGTATGGCGCTTCGAATAACGTTGGATGAACTTCTTCTGCTTTAACGAAGCCTTCTATTTCAATTACACGGGTGCTCTTCAATCTTACCTTTTCAAAATCTTCCTGCTCAATGATAACAAACTGACCAGGCTCGTATTGATAACCTTTTACGATTTCATCCTGCTTGAGGGGTTTACCCGTTACTTTATCCTTCTTTTCATAACTCACTGGGTTGTGGCCTTCTTTTGACAGCAGGTTAAAACTGATAGTCTGACCAGAATCGATGGCATTATAAATGCGAACCGGTATGGTAACTAATGAAAATTGAATGTGACCTTTCCAGATTGCACGCATAGCAGAAGTTACTTAGTTTAAAAAATTAACTATACGGCGCTAAGGTATTGACAGTGAATATGTTTTCAAAGAAAAACAGGACAATCTTTTGGACCTAACCGTTGATAGCCGGCACCCAGGAATCCGTACGGACCTTGGCCCCCATTTCATTAAGCAAATTGTAAAGTCCGAAATAGGTTCTATTTATATAAAGGGCATCCTTTATTCCTCTGGCTCTTTTCGAGTTCCTGAATTCTTTCATCGTAGAAATCGACTCTCCAAAATTATATAAGGCCTGGAAGTAGCTGTTATCCGCAAAATCAAAGTGCTCCTGCCTGAAGGGCCGGCCCAACAATTCCACCATTTCCGTAAACACTTTTTTGAAGAATCTTTTATCCGCCGGGGTATCATCCGCATAAATAAAACGCAGTTCATAAAATAATCGCTCCAGCCTGGGATGGTCGTATAGAATGCTCCTATCAAGCAATTGAAAATAGGCACTGTAAAATTCATCTGGGATTACCTTTACACATCCGAAATCGATAATACCCAATTTCATATCCGCTGTAATAATAAAATTACCAGGATGTGGATCGGCATGAAGGGCTCTCAATTCATGCATCTGAAAGTGGTAAAAATTCCACATAGCCTGCCCAAGCCTATCCGCATCCGATTGATTCAATTTGGTTTGTTTAAGGTATTCGCCTAACGGGAGTCCTTCCAACCAATCCATGGTCAATATCTTGGGACCGGACAACGCCGGATAGTATTGAGGAAAAACTATGTTGTCTATGGAAGCGCACTTTTGAGAAAGCTCTACCGACCGCTCCAGTTCAAGCGTGTAATCAGCTTCCTCCAACAGGCGTGATTGCACCTCACCGATAAATTCTTGGTAGTCTGCAGGGTTTAGCTTAAACATCCTGAGTGCTATTGGTTTTACCATGGCAAGGTCACTTTGCACACTATCACCCACACCCGGATATTGAACTTTGACAGCAAGTTTTTTTCCTTTCAAAGAAGCCTGATGTACCTGACCCATAGAGGCAGCATTCGTAGCGGACATGCTGAAGGTCTCAAATATCTCCTGCGGCTTTTTATCAAAATATTTTTGAAATGTCTTTACCACCAAGGGATACGAGAGCGGTGGAGCGCTATATTGTGCCATACTAAACTGCTTTTGATAAGCCGTTGGCAACAGGTTTTTATCCATACTCAACATCTGGGCTACTTTCAGCGCACTGCCTTTCAATTCGCTTAGCGAATTGTAAATGTCTGTTGCGTTGTCATTATGGAGCTGATCTTTATTCAACTCAGGGTTGACAAGTTTTTTGCCGTAGTGCTTAAGGTAGTTAGAACCAATTCTTGCCCCGGTCTTAATAAACCGGCTGGCCCGTTGTACTTTGGTGATGGGAATTCGCTTTTGTTCTTTCATATCTTTTTCATTAATCTCTTGATTGTTGAAAAAGAAATTTTCCAAGGTCAAAAGCATTATCTAATACCCCTTCACCGATAAGGTCGAAAGCAAGGTTTACGGATTTCTCAATCGCGACATCGGTCTTCTCAAAATTCGCGCTGGAGTCGCGTTTCCAAAACTGAATGATAAAATGAAGATGAAACCAAAAAAGTCCACCGTACTGTTTATCCAAGAACGGCCTGGTCGCTATCTCAGCATTTCGTTTGCCTTCTTCCAGTACCTCTCTTATCCATCCATCAAATTCCTTCCTGAATTTGTTTAAAAATGAAGGATAATAGCCAGGTATATTCCATTTCCTGATCTTTAAAAGTACAAAGTCGCGGTCCATGCGCATAACTTCCAGCATGGTAAAGTAAAAGGCTAATACCTTTTCTCTTGCGCTGAATGTTGCGTAATTTTCATCCGCCTTGAGGCGCTCTATTGTGTTGGAGATATAGTCCTTCCAAATCAATTTTTCGAGAGACTGAAGTGATCCGTAATCCTTATAAAAGACTTCCTCTTTGATGCCAATAGTTTTACAAAATTTATAGACGCTGGCAGGTTTCCTCCCATTTTCGAGCAAAAATTCAACATATCCTCTTTTGATCCTGTTTCCAGCTTCAGGAGATGCCTTTTTCTGTTTCTTTTTTGCGTTTGATTCCATACTCTTTTTAAACACTTAAGTTGCAAAGAAGTTTCATCCAGAACTCAATAATTTAGCCAACTTGAACACCTGAATTTACAATTGTATCTTTAGGTATGATCCGGCAACTCTGCATTGGAATTATATGGATGTTTTGGGCCCAGGCACCGGCTCAGGTGCCTGTAAATGAAAAGAAAGGTATCAGTTTTATGCATTACTACCTGAAAGGGGAAGAACTTCGCAGTGAGCAAAAGTATCAGGAGGCGTTAGTTAACTACAATGAAGCCATTTACCTGTATCCCTACCACGAGGAATCTTATTTTTCACGGGCAACCCTAAGGGAGAAATTGGATAACAAAGAAGGTGCACTAAGGGATTATACCTTATACCTGGAGTTAAAGCCGGATCAGTTCGATGCCTTGTTTAACAGAGCCGTGATTTTATTTGGATTGGAGAAGTGGGATCTTGCTCAAAGGGATTTTAAGAAACTCATTTCCCTTCCGACCGGAGAAACAAACAGTATTTACTATCAGCAAGATCAGGTCACCTCAGCCATCAGCCAGGTGTTTACCAATCAGGGTGCTGACAAATCGCATCTTTATAATTACCTGGGATTAACCGAAATGGAACTTTCTGAATACGACAACGCTAAGATACACTTTGATTCTGCCATTTATTACAACGGCAACGAGGCAAACTATTTTGTGAATCTTGGCAAATGCTTTGAGGCCAAAGGAAATGCAGCAGATGCAGCGAAGGCATACCAAACCGCGCTTGCTATTAATCCAAACCATGCCATTGCCGGATATAATCTACACTTACTGCAATGGAAGCACACCAACGCCCATCAAGATATTCAGTTGCTGGATGAATTTGTTGCCAAGAATCCAGATGCACACTTTGTCTATGTGGAGCGGGCTGTGTATTTGTTTAATAACGAGGATTTCAGAGGCGCTATTCGCGACTATACCAAAGCCATCGAACTTCAGCCCGAGGAACCTGAATACTGGATGAGTCGCGGTCTGGCAAGAGAAAGACTTAATCATTTCTCCCAGGCGTATAATGATTATACAAAGGCTATCCAACTTGATGAACAATTTGAGAAGGCCTGGCTTCATCGAGCCAACCTGCTGTATAAAATCGGAAAGTTCGAAGAAGCCATTGAAGACTATGACATCGCGTTGCTGAAATTTGAAAACTATGGAACAGCCTGGTACAACCGTGGCCTGGCCAAATACCGGATAGGGAATAAATCAGCCGCCTGCGAAGATGTGAAGCAAGCCATGCAGACCGGATTTGATGTACCTTTAAATGTAATCAACCGGATTTGCGGAGTACAATAGATTATCCGTTAAGTAGTTTCTCAAAACAAATACTGTTTTTCATAGCTACATATCGTCCGTAATTAGGAATACGGATAAAACCGCTCCTCTCATACAATCGAATAGCTTCAGGCTGTCGTTTGCCAGTCTCCAGCACACACTTAGTAAAACCCAATTCCCGGAACCAGTCCTCTAACTCCTCCAAAACCCTGGCACCGATGCCACTTCCCCTTCTCCCAGATTCCACATACATCCTTTTCACCTCCATCGATTGGTAATCAAACTGCCTGATTGCTCCACAGGCTACCGGGATACCTCCTTCGTACACAACTACGACATATTTTAGATTGCCGATAGTATTGAGCTTGTTATAGAACTCATGTTCTTCACCATCAAGTACAGCCAGGTACTGATCGAGTTTTTGCACCAGGGCCACAAAGTCCGGATTACCGTTGTCAGTACGGGTGATGTGAATCATAGTTTTTTTAATACCCAAGTTAATGGTATTCTTGTCAACCATTCTTTGTCTTCACCTGAAAAAAGATGCATCCTTATGTTCAAAATCACTGGGTTCGTTACCTTCACCTTAAAGCCATTGATATGTCAAAATTTGCCCTCGGCTTGATTGCCTTCATCGTTATCTTAGTTTCCTGTGATAACAACCAAAAAGAAGCCACACTCCCATGCGACTTCCAGTCCATTTTACCCGAGGGTAGTGATGCTGCCTGCGGCTACATCACGGTGCCTGAAAATCATGACCAACCTGACGGAAAGAAAATCAACATAGCGTATGTAGTACTTCCTAGCAAGGATCCGAATACCAAGGAATATCCGGCCATCTATCTCAGTGGAGGCCCGGGTGGTAGCTCCCTTGTCGACAAGGCTATACAGCGTTGGCATGATCATCCTTTCAGAGATAAGCGAGATGTGATTCTTTTCGATCAGCGTGGCATCGGCTACTCATCGGCCCTTCCAAACATGTATAAGGAACTTAGAGCAATCATGGCTAAGGATGCCCATCAGGATGATGAACAACAATTGATGGATGAATTCATCACAGGCTATGGGCAAAAGTGCAAAGAGAGTGGAATTGAATTACCGTATTACAACACCTTTCAAAACGCCCGTGATTTGGGAGCTCTAATGAATCACCTGGGTTATGAAAAGTACAACTTGTATGGTGTGTCTTACGGTACCCGGCTGGCCCGGGTCACACAGGACATGTTTCCTGACAAACTGAATTCCGTTATCCTCAACTCGCCAAATCCCATTAAAGGTGATATGCTGGTTGACCGCCTGAAAAGCTATTCCCTGGCCCTGAGCCGCGTAATCGAGTATTGCAACAACGATGCTGAGTGTCACGAGGCCTATCCAACTCTTCAGGAGGATTACTTTAAAGCCATTAAGAGTCTGGCTGAAAAGCCGCTTGAGTTGGTCATCAATGGCGACTCCGTTTACCTTAACGCGCAGGACGGAATATTCTTTGTGCGCAGACTTTTGTATGGCAACAACTCACGAAGCGATGTGCCGGCACTTATCAAGGAATACCTTAACGGTGGCGGGCCGCTCATCGTTGAACTGGTTGAAGAAGAGTATGCACCAGACTATAACTTTGCTATGTGGTTTGCTGTCGAGCGACATGAAATGTATGACCCAAACAATACCCAAGACGTAGTCGACAAGGTATATGACTCCCTGTCCTTGCTGCCTTACCGGCTTGGACTTTTCAATGCCGTCTATATGAATCTAGGTCGATTGCATGACTCCGGAGCCAGCGCTGACCAAAAGAAGTTTAACCCATCCTCCATACCTACCCTCATCACCGTCAATCAATTTGACCCGGTTACTCCACCGGAGAATGGACGCATCATGATGGAGAGTTTATCCGCTGGCCGTTTGTTTATTCTTGATGAGGGAGGCCATGGTGGCGGTGATATGAATTGCAGAAATAAGGTGATGATTGATTTTATGGACAATCCTACCGGTGAATTGGATGCTTCATGCCTTAATGTTTATAAGGAATAACTCATTCTGTTCACTGCAAATCGGGGCGCATCTTAACAAAAACCGGCTCGCGAAAAATTTTATCGGGGGTAAAAGAGGCAAAAGTCACCTCTAACCAAAGTTTAGGCTCTACCCACTTGCTTGTTTTTTCATCCAGCACTTTGTTGGTTACGGGCTTCTTTATCTCCTTCAACTTCTTAATTTGCTTGAACACATCCTTCAAACTGGCATCGTTGAATCCAGAACCTACTTTACCCCGATAAGTCAAATCATCTCCTTCCCGCTCAGCAATGTGAAGACCTCCAAAAACTTCACTCCTGTTTCCTTTTCCTTCATTATACCCAATGATCACACATTCCCTGGTATTCCTTATTTTGATTTTTAGCCAGGCATCCGATCGTTTACCGGGCAGGTAACGGCTCATTTTGTCTTTGGCCATAATACCTTCCAGGTTATGTTCCTTTGCTGCTTGGAATAAAGATTGTCCGTCGGTAACATACTCACTGGTGCGGTAAGGTGTATCCTTTTTTAGCGCATCCTTTAACCATTCTTTTCGCTTTTGAAGGGGTTCATTGATCAGGCTTCGTCCATCCAGGAAAAGGCAATCAAAAATGTAGCAATAGGCAGGATTTGATTTTGAAAGTTTTTCGATGTTATTTTCACCTGAAGTCATCAGGCGATTTATCACTTTTTTAAATTCGGGTTTTCCTGATTTATCGAGGCAGACTATCTCCGCATCAAACAAACCACAAGATGCCCGGAAAGCTTTGTCCGATACCTGTAGCTCAGGAAACTGTTTAGTAATATCATTCAGGTTCCTGCTTCGGATTTTGAGCTGGCCATCTTCAAGGCTAATCAAGGCCCTTATCCCATCCCATTTTACTTCGTAAATATATTCATCACCCACCGGTGGTTTTGTGTCGCTTTCAGAAAGCATGGGTTCGATGAGGTCGTGCAAAAAATTTATCTGAGGTACATCAACCCGTTCCAGCAGCCATTCTTTTTGCTTGATTTTATAAATCCGGTATTCCCCATTAAGTTCTTTGCTGCTCAATCGAAAGTAAAACCCGTCTTTCTTTTCTTTGGTTATCTGATATTTTCCAAGAGCATATATCCACATGTCACCAGCGCCATACTGTCCTTTTGGAATTTTGCCGTCAAACGTCAAGTATTCCATGGGATGATCTTCAGTTTGCACGGCCAGCCGTTTAATGCCAGGCAACGGAGGCAAGCCACGGGGAACAGCCCATGATTTTAACACCCCATCCTGCTCCAGCCTTAAATCATAATGCAGGTTGGTTGCATGGTGACGGTGTACCACAAAGTTGGTACCACCACTTTCAAGAATTTTTGCCAGCGGTTCGCGTGTCTTATTAAAGTCTCGTTTCTTTTCATAGGATTCAAGCTGGTCAGGCGTCTTGTGCTTTTTATTAGGAGGAAGTTTTTTCGTTGGTTTTGATTTTCTCTGCGTATGTAATTCAGCAGCATAGGCATCGATCCCTTCCCACGCGTCACCTTCTTCCAGCACCTTGTCAAGGGCAGTTCGGATGTTATATTCCTGCGGTGATTTTACTCTTGACAGTTCTTCCCAGGTCAATGGCATTGAAACGGGGGCACCAACTCGTCCCCTCAAACTATAAGGAGAAACGATGCTTTGTCCCTGCCGAATCCTGTAGATATCCATCAGCATTCGACCTTTGCGTGCTTCTTTTTTTATGTGAAGCGTGAGTTCTCTGGGCCTGGCCTCTACATAGGGTTTGGCGATGGATTGTGCTGTTTCAAATACCGTAGAAAAATCCCATTTCGGTTCAATGGGTACACATATATGAATTCCCTTTCCACCTGTAGTTTTTGCAAAAGGTGTATAACCAAAGTTCTCCAGGTGTAATTTCAAATCCATGGCTACCGCTACCACATTCGAAAAATTATACCCTTCCGGTGGGTCAAGATCAAAAACCATGTAATCAGGTTTGTCAAAATTAGGCTTTCGGCTATGGAGCTGATGAAGCTCCAGGGATGCCAGGTTTGCCAACCACACCAGAGAAGCGGGCTCTGTAGCGATGATGTAGTCTTTTTTTTCTTCACTACCCAGTTTTACAAACTCAAGCCAATCGGGAGCCCATTCCGGCCTGTTCTTTTGGTAGAAGCTTTCTCCATGAATTCCATCTGGAAATCGGATCAGCGTCATGGCTCTGCCCTTGATATGGGTAAGCAAGGTAGGTGCAATGGTAAGGTAATATTGAATGATTTCGGCTTTGGTCACGTGATCCTCAGGAAACAACTCTTTATCCAGGTTGGATAATTCCAACTTACGCTTACCCACCTGCGTCCACTGTGATTTTTTTGTCATCCAATCAGGTTAAATCATCTAATACCTCACCCCGCTTCCTGTTGCTAAGGAATATCATTCCAATTACAAAACACACAGCCGCCACACCTATCGGATACCAGAGGCCTGCGAACGGATCACCCTCGGGGATCTGATCGGTTTTACTAAATTCATATAAGCTTGTGGCAATAAAAGGAGTTAACCCACCAAATATTCCATTTCCAATATGATATGGCAGGGACATGGAAGTGTACCGGATACGTGTAGGGAAAAGCTCTACCAGGAATGCGGCAATAGGCCCATACACCATGGTAACCAATATAACCTGAATTAAAACGAGGCCAATCATGTAGTAGTATGGGGAAGAGCCCAACGTGATCTGCATCTTGGTAATTGCTTCGGTACCGTCAGCTTGAATGCCCGTGAGCATAGATCCATCGATATACTCTTTTCTGATTTCCGTTACTCCCGGTGCATCTATACGTTGCGTTCGTTCAACATACACTTCAACTTTTTTGCTGACATCCGTAAGCGCATACATTGATTTATACACGGGCATGTATAAAAATACAGCAAGGATTAGTCCGGTCATCATAATAAATTTTCTACCCACCCGATCAGACCAAAAACCAAACACCACGAATAAAGGAGTTCCTATCAAAAGGGCTATGGCAATTATATAGTTTGACTGAACAAATTCAACTTTACATGTATTTTGGATAAACGATAGAGCATAGAACTGCCCCGTATACCATACAACACCCTGTCCTGCCGTAATTCCAAAAAGTGCGATTAACACCATCATAAGATTTTCCTTTTTGCCGAAACTTTCCTTAATGGGGTTAACAGATAGTTTTCCTGCCGCTTTTATTTTTGCAAACAAGGGTGACTCTTCCATTTTCAGCCGGATGTAGATAGAGATCGCAACCAGAAAAACAGAAAGCAAAAAGGGTATTCTCCATCCCCATGAGCTGAAGTCCTCAACACTCATAGATTGTCGAACGATCAAAATCACTCCCAGCGAAACAAACAGCCCCAACGTTGCTGTTGTTTGGATAAAGCTGGTATAAAACCCTCTTTTCGATGCAGGGGCGTGCTCCGCTACATAAGTAGCTGCGCCTCCATATTCTCCTCCAAGGGCCAAACCTTGCAACAATCTTAAAATTAACACGATAAGTGGAGCCAGCATACCAATTTTTTCATAGCTGGGAACCAATCCAATCAGAAACGTAGAGCCACCCATTAAGACAAGTGTTAAAAGAAAAGTATATTTTCGACCTACCCTATCGCCTAATCTTCCAAATACCAGGGCGCCAAAAGGGCGCACCACAAATCCTGCAGCAAATGTTGCCAGGGTAGACAAAAAAGCGGCCGTCGGATTGGTTTGTGGAAAAAACTGCGTGGAGAGAATTGCCGCCAGGCTACCGAAAATATAGAAATCATACCATTCGATGAGCGTGCCTACAGATGATGCGGTAATAACCGACCATAGCTTACGTTTCTGTTCTTTGGTGACAACTTCATCCATCTTAATACAAGGTTATTTAGCTTATGCTGAATTTTAAATATAGAAAAAGATTAAAAGAATATCTCCTGGGCTACCCGGTAAGTATTAGCATGTGCTTCGATGATGTCTCTAAAATCAGATGAGTATCCCCCACCCATACTCGCAACCACAGGAATTTGATTTTGATAAGCAGTTTGCAATACAATACGATCGCGCTCTTTACACCCCGCTCTGGTCAGGCTCAGCTTACCCAACTTGTCAGTGGCCAGCACATCAACACCGGATTGAAAGAAAATAAGTTCAGGTTGTACCTGATCTAAAATGTTATCAAGATTTGATCTTAAAGTTTGAAGATAAAACTTGTCCTCAGTGAAATCGGGTAATCCGATATCCAGGTCTGAGGACTCTTTTATCATGGGGTAATTGTTTGCACCATGCATACTAAAAGTAAAAACACGAGGTTCATCCCTGAATAGTTGAGCAGTACCATTGCCCTGATGCACATCCAGATCAACAACCAATATTTTTGAAGCCAGGTTTTCGGTTAGCGCATAATTTGTGGCAATGGCAATATCGTTGAGCAAACAAAACCCTTCACCCTTATCGGCAAAAGCGTGGTGTGTACCACCGGCTATGTTCATGGCTACACCATATTCCAGAGCAAAGTGAACACATTGAAGAGTTCCATTCACTATCGTAGTTTCCCGATCAATCAATTCCTTTGTCAGGGGGAATCCTATTCTCCTGATCTCTTTTGGCGTCAATGTCAAGGATTGAAGTTTCTTCCAATACGATTCATTGTGAGTAGGCAATATCCATTTCTCATCAATGGGTCTTGGTACGAACAAATTGGACGGTGTTATGGTGCCTTCGTGTAAGAGTTGCTG
Organism: uncultured Ohtaekwangia sp.; assembly: GCA_964436055.1. Classification (GTDB taxonomy): domain Bacteria; phylum Bacteroidota; class Bacteroidia; order Cytophagales; family Cyclobacteriaceae; genus ELB16-189. The sequence continues at coordinate 8,723 of CAYTBO010000058.1, read as the reverse complement.
AGGAAGGACTTCATATTTGCTCATCGGAAAGCGATGACTCGCTGGCAAGGGCAATACATAAGAAGGACTCCACGCAACTTTCAGCATCGCTAAAGAATACTATTCCTCTTCTTTATGATACCACTTTTCCTGAAGGTGATGAAATATATCGTGGAGCCGGGTAAGGGATACTCCAATTTCTTCCTCGCTTTGCAGATCAACGAGGCTTGACAGGTTTTCCGCCTCCGTTTTCAGGTCAGCCATCAGTTGTTTTACTTCTGCATGATCCACGTGGGCCGGCAAATCGTTTGCTATCCATTGGTTGGCTGATTCAACCATATCTTTGGAAAACCTTTTAGCTGGTTCAAGATTTGAGGAGTCGCGATAAGGATGAAAACTTTCTGCCATCACCATATGAAATTCGTCCATCCCCATCCATTCCATATCCGCTTCACTGTCTGTCACCCCTGTTGTTTCAGACTTTTGGCTGCAGGCGATCAGGAGTGAACCTAACATGACCACCACCAGCATCAATACCATTGTTCTCATTTTCATAGTTAAAATTTTTTATCTTTTTTTTTGTATTTAATTCGGTTTTCAATACTCTGCACACCATGCTTTAGTAAATCAAAATACAAGGTGATGTATAAAATAAAACTCATGCACCATATAATGGTAATATTGAAATATAAGGTATCGTAATATCTACCCAGAAAATGTTTTGTGGGGATGTAGAAATTAGCTGAGAAATCGAACCCATGCTTAGGTCTGTGTTCTTCAAAGTAGATCGGGTAAATTTTTTGAACCAGTTGACCCTGCCATTCCAAAATTCTTACGGGATCATTGGAGTTTTCCACCATTCTGGTAACCGATTCGTTTTGATATCTCATCCGTGACGCATTAAAGGCCGTCAATTTTTCCGGTTTATCAGTCATCGATGCCATTAACTCCTCCCTGCCACTGATGGCACGGTTGTTTCGCAATTGATAATAGGATTTCAGCACAGTAATAAATAGCGCAGTATTTTGGTAAGTGGCCGAATCAAATTTTCCAACCTCCAGCTTCTCAAGATCAGGAAACTTATCACTACCGACCAATCGAAGTTCATGGGCCAGTTCATTTTTTAGCAAGGCAAGTGTTCCGTGTACAGGATTTCTCTCGCTTATATCCCGCCATTGCTTTCTATGATTTAAAACAAAGGCTAGTTTTGTCTCCAGACTTGGTATGTAGTAAATTCGTTTATACTCAGCAATGGCCTCTTTCTGATCAAGTTCATAGAACAGTTTTTCATGAGGATTATCCTTAAATTGCGTAACCATGTAGGCTTCAAATGCCCACCGTGATGTCATCATTTCTCCAAGCCAGGGTATTCCGTTTGGTGTTCCCACTTTCGGATTGAATTTGTCGAAACTGATGACTACGCCACTCAATAAAAGCTGAGGTATGATCAATATGGGAATGAGAATGTAAATGGTAACCGCAGAATCAAATGCTGATGATATATTTAGCCCTAGAACATTGGCAAAGCAACTGCAGGAGAAAAGAATTAACCAATACCGCATCATTTCCGAAAATGGAATTTCTAAAATCCAATTACCTACAAGAATAAAGGTAAAAGTTTGCATTGCGGAAAGCGCAAAAAGTATAAACACTTTTGAAATCAGGTAACTGCTTTTGCTTAGATGGAGGTACCTTTCTCTTTTCAGGATTTTTCTATCATGAAATATTTCTTCGGCACTTACTATTAAGCCAACAAAAAGTGCTACCACCACGCTCATAAAAAAGTAGACCGGAATATTGTTGTTATGGAAAAAAGTATACTGTGGATTTTCAACTCCTACAGCATCATAATACTTTACGAAATAGGATATGAAGAGCGCCAGCACCGGAGCGATAAGAAAATTAATGGTCATGTATTGTTTATTGGCAGCTTTGGACATTACGTCCCGCTTTACAAATACCCCAAATTGTTTTATCCAGTTGGGCAGATGAAGAGATGTTGGGATGGTATCCGTGGCAACAGTCACCTTAGGTATTTTGATTTTTTGCTTGAAATATTGGTACCATTGACCAGGCGATATTTTTCGTGTGTGCGTGAACCGGCCAAACTCATTAACAACCCTTGTTTCAATAATGCTGAATACCTTTTCAGGATTTATATTTCCGCATTCGGGACAGGCACCGGGTGTTTTGTTGGCTGCATTCACTATTTCCTGAAAATAAGCCATGGACTCTACCGGATTGCCATAGTAAATCTGAAATCCGCCAACGTCAAGAATGATCAGTGTATCAAACATCTTGAAAATATCTGACGAAGGCTGATGAATAACCACAAAGATCATTTTACCCCGCAGGGAAAGCTCCTTGAGCAAATCCATAATGTTCTCTGAATCCCGTGATGATAACCCGGAAGTTGGTTCATCTACAAAGAGTATGGTCGGTTCACGCAATAGTTCCAGCCCGATGTTAAGTCGCTTTCGCTGACCACCGCTTATTGTCTTTTGCAATGGGCTTCCGACTTTCAGGTTTCTGGTTTCTGACAAACCCAACGACAATAAAACTTTTTCAACAACTTCTACAATTTTTTCCCGTGTATAGTTTCCGAAGCATAGGCGTGCTGCAAAATAGAGGTTTTCGAATACCGTAAGATCATCCATGAGCAAGTCATCTTGCGGTATAAACCCAACTACCCCTCTGATTTTTTGTTGATCTTCATGGACATCTACCCCATTGATCAATACACGTCCACTTGAAGGACGTTCAGAGCCATTCAGCACGTTGAGCAACGTAGATTTTCCCGATCCACTGGCGCCCATGATGCCTATCAGCTTCCCTCCTTTTTCAGAGATGGTGATATTTTGAAGTCCCGCTCGCCCGCTTTTGAAATGGTAAAAAATATGCTCTGCCACAAAGCTGACCTCGTTGCCTACCTCTCCCACTAAAAATTTACCAACGATATCACTGTAATAAATCGTGTCAATTTTATTTCCCCTGATGTTACTTCCGGTAGGAAATACATCAATCTTCCGGCTTTTCAGAGGAATACTATTTAGATACACGGTGGAAATTCCAAGGTACTTGATGAAGTACGTCTCCATATTCTGAAGGCGAAGGATCGCAAGCAATCCGGTAAGTTTTTTTTCTGTAATCCTAGGGCCGGGGTAATTAAAATCATCGGATCCTTCATCGATGATAAGTATGTTTTTTGAGGCTAACTCTTCTATGTCCTGACCTATGACAAACAACCGCATCGCACGCAAATCTTTTTGGGGAATCTTCAAGGCCTCCCCAATGTAAAATATTAGATTTTCCTGACGTTCAGAAATGGTACCATCCGCGTAAACCAATTCAATAATCTTAATAACTAAGACTGCCTTCTGCTGCATAGTCAATGCCTGGTTCACCTTTTTTGCGATCTGCATAATCTGCGACCAGTCATCCACAAATTGAGCAGTATCCGCATCAATAACTAAGGTGTCTTGCGCATTGCGATTGGCCGATTTGCAAAAATCATCGAACAGAGCCAGGTAGTGCCTGGTGAGTTCCTGATTGAGGTGGAGCCCAAGGAACTCTTTTATATTGGAGCGTTCATCCTCGGTAATCCGCTCTTTGGCTACGATGGCGAAAAGCTGAATAATCGCTTTAAGTAATTCTTCGCTCATTTAGCTATCCACGGATTTTGTTTCTTCATTCACTTTCAACGTGAGCACGAAATAAGGCTTAAAATAGTTAAAAATTAAGTTTTTGTGGAATAAGATTGGAATAATAAGTTTCATCAAGTTGAACGTTACCTTTTCGCTTTTTGAACAAATTAACTTTTATTTGTGATCAAACTAAACCATGGCAATGACTAGAATTTCAGCTTTTGTATTCGGCCTGATTATCTTGTTTGCTGGCACAAACACCTCTGCACAAAACTCCATTCTTTGGGAAGTGACGGGCAACGGTCTCACAAACAGCTCTTATTTATTAGGTACCCTCAAATTCATTGGAGAAAAGGAGTATGTGCTCCACCCTGTTATTTTGGAAAAGCTGGAGGGATGTGAATTGTTTGCTATTGAAGATGAAGTCGATCATCATGCACAGCATGAATTAAATAAGGCCTTGCATTTTCCGAAAGGTGAGTCGTTGGCAACGACTCTTTCGGAGGCTGATTACCAAACTGTAGAATCATTTTTTAATTCAGAATTTGGAATTCCAAAAAATAAATTCAAAAAACATTTCGCCCGACTGAAACCCCTGGCACTCTCCATCCTGATGACTCGTCTCGCATTGCATGAAGGTGTGAAATTCTATGACATCGAGTTATTAAAAATAGCAAAAAGTTTGGGCCTTGAAACCTATAGCCTTGAAGCTGTCAGCAGGGAGGCTGAAGCATTTAATTCATTTGCCGTAGCAGACCAGTCAACAGCGCTCATGCATAGCATTCAACATTTTGAAAAGCAGAAAAGTGAGTATTTAAGTATGGAGGAAGCTTATGTGAAAGGGGATATAGACCTGGTGTTCGAATATTCATTGCATCCTTTTGAAAACAATGAAACGTTCATTCATGAGTTTTATTATAAGCGAAATCAGGAGTGGCTGCCAAAACTGGAGCGAATGTTTTCAGAGAATAAAGCATTTGTAACTGTAGGTATTACGCACATGGAAGGCGATCAGGGGTTGATCGCGTTATTAAGGCAAAAAGGATATACCCTTACCGCTATTCCGGTAAACCCTTAGCCGATCCTTCTGGTCACCAATTCAGAGAGTATCAAAAGACTCTCACGAAGGTATTCGTCTTCCAATTGCTCTAGTTCATCCACCGGCAGTCCATCGGTAGTTTCAATTTTAGTATTCATGCCCCGGTTCATTGCTTTCTTCTTTTCCGCTTCTGCTATTTCAATTTTACGGGTTGCTTCATTCAGCGAAACGGTGGTTTGAGTCAGGTTTTTTCTTAGTTCTTCTATTTCGGAAATATATTGTTTAAGGCTATTATCATTTTTCGACCTTTCCTGATAAGATTGATTCAACCCGGCAATTAGTTTTTCATCAACATCAGAGGTTCGCTGATAGGGTGTCCCCTTGATTACATCCCAAGGCAAAGCACTCAGGTTAGCGCTTTCACCAAACTGTCGGTAGCTGAGCGCGGAGGGTAAAACGATGTCGGGTGTAACGCCTTTATTTTGGGTACTGCTACCGGTCACTCTATAGAATTTTTGAAACGTAAATTTCAACTCGCCCACTTCTTCTTTATCGTCTATAAACCTGTCAAGGTCAAGGACTGTTTGCACGGTACCTTTTCCATAGGTAGATTCTCCCACAATGACTCCTCGATTGTAATCCTGAATCGCACCGGCAAAAATTTCAGAAGCTGAAGCGCTGAAGCGGTTAGTTACAACTACCAGTGGACTCTTGTATAACACACTTTTGTCATCATCCATTCCAACCTCAACCTTGTTAAGCGAATTTTTTACTTGCACAACAGGACCCTCGGTAATAAATAATCCTGTCAGGTCTATAGCTTCTGCCAGAGAACCTCCTCCATTGTTTCTAAGATCCATAACAATACCCTCAACGCCTTCAGTTTGCAATTCCTGAATTAATTTTTTTACATCGCGTGTGGTACTTCTGTAGTTTGGATCTCCCTTTTGGTAAGCTTCAAAATCCATGTAAAAGTTTGGCAATGATATAACGCCAAGTTTCAATGTCTGATCACCTAATTTGTAATTGACAACACTTTTCTTGGCTGCCTGATCCTCCAATTTTATCTTTTCTCTTACCAATGTGATTTCCTTGGAAGGACCACTTACACCGGTTTCTACAGGCAATATCAAAAGTCGTACTGTTGTGCCTTTGGGTCCTTTGATAAGCTTAACTACTTCATCGATGCGCCAACCTACTACATCCACCAACTCGCCATCCTTTCCCTGGCCTACAGCTATAACTACATCATTGGGATGCAACAGTTTCGATTTATCTGCTGGCCCACCGGGTAAAACTTCATAAATTTTTGTGTAGTCATTATCAGTTTGTAGCCTAGCTCCAATGCCTTCAAGCGAAAGACTCATACTTTGTTTAAATAGATCTGAAGCTTTGGGAGAGAAGTAATTGGTATGCGGATCGTACGACTCGGTGATTGCATTCATATAGACGCTAAATACATCTTCGCTATTAAACTGATCAATATTTTTAATGAATCTTTCGTATCGCTTGCGCAGGGACTCCTCAATTTCAGCTTTATCTTTTCCGGCCAGCTTCAGGCTGAGCGCCTGGCTCTTTACAATTTTTCTCCACAGGTCATCCAATTCCTCTCTGGAACCAGGCCATGGTTCATTTTCCCTGTTGGTTTCGTAGTACTCGTCAAGGGTATAGTCAAAATCTCTTTTGATTAAGTCTTGCATTACATAGTCCATGCGGTCATAATAGCGCTTTTGAAACACATTGTAGATTTCGTAGGCAGCACTAACATCTTCTTTTCTTGTCATATCATCTATCGAAAATCTGAATTTGTCGAATGCTTTGATATCCGATGCAAGGAAGTATGTTTTATTGTTGTCGAGTTCGGAAATGTACCTGTCCAGTATCGCTGAGGAAAGCGAGTCATTCAGCTTTAACCTGCGGTAATGATTGTTGTCGAGAATGTACGAAGTTACACGCGCCTCCTTTCCGTAGACTGGTTTTGGTCTGAGACCGGTGGTGTCAGCAGGAACATGATAAGCGCTGGTGATCAGAAAAGTAAAAACCAGGGACAAAGTCAGCACGAGTCGAATCATATAAGAGATGTTATCATCAGGTGTTGTACACGAACTTAAGGCAAAACGGATGCCTGAAATTCATCAAGGTCACGCAACTTTGTTAAAATCAAACTCTTCCAGAAATTTTTGCGCCTGTTCTACATTTTGAAACTCAAAGTGTTGCTTTCCTTTGAGGCTGGAATGAATTTCAATTCGCACCAGGTCAATATCTTTGGTGTTTCTGACAAAATGAGGTTTTTCCTTTTTATAATCCTCCCCTTCTTTTTTGGATACATGAAACTGGGTTGCGCGTACATTTTTGCAATACGTGCATTGGTAGTGTTTTAATAATTCTGCCGGAGATTCGTCCGGATGAACTTCTATAATCTCCTCACGAACAACTTTCATGGTATAGTATCCACAATTTCCACACCGCAGCGCAATCAGGTGGCCATCATACTTCTCAATTTTAATATCACCGGATTTTTCATCAATCCAAACGTCATAATCTATAGAGAAAATATTCTCCTCCTCCTGCATACCCTCATTCAAATGAACGTCCTCTTCCGCTTCGCTAAGAAGCCGCATTTTGTTTCCCGTCTTAGGATTGGTTCTTGGGATGTATCTCCATTTTTTAAGTTTCTTATTAATTTTTGTAGGATAATAATACTCCAGCACCAGGGAACCAACGTATCCAACCATGGTAGCACCAGCCAGTGACATGAAAATTCTGACAAAAAACCATACGCCAATGTCCGTCACCTTACCGGCTCCATACAAGTTAATAATCATGGCAAATCCGGCACCAAACGAATAAAGTACCCACTTGAACCATTTTATTTCACTGGCATTGATGAAGTCGTGCTTCTCCTTATACTCTTTAATCAGCGATACCTTGAGCTCGTAAACCAAAAAGATAATTACTCCGATAGTGAACATGACGATTGCCAAAATGACCATTGCACCATGCCATGCATTTAGAAAGGGACTTACCAGAACTTCTTCCATATTTATATCTAACTACTTCTAATTTTAAAGGTAATGATATTTATCTATAACTTGGGTAACGAAAAATCCATTTACCCCATATGAGGCGATTCCTTTTCATTTTGCTCGCCAAGCTAAATAAGCTGATTTTACCACGTTATAGTCAACGGGATTTTACCAAACTTAGTACACTGGATAAAGCTATCGTTGGCTACCGATATTGGGTGACAAAGAACGCCCTGGGGTAATCTTACACATTCCAATCTAACTTATATCAAAAAAAAAAAAGGGACAAATCAGCCCCAATTTAGCGTTTTTAAAAAGTATTGTGCAATATTGCACTAATTTATTTGTATTAAACAATCCATATAAATATACTTGTGCAATAATACACAAATACATGAGCCAATTTGAATTGAATAAAATCGAAAATGACCTGAAGCAATTCACTGACAAGAACTTTGAAAGCCCAGGCAAATGCAGAAACCTCGATCAGATAAGATTCTATGTAAAGGAGCTTTGCACCAAAATTCAAGAGTATGAAAGCCGCTTCAATTATGTACCAAAGTGGGCTTATATACTACTAGCTCAATACAATCAGGTTCAGAATGAAATGATCTATGTATACTTTAGAAACACCTATAAATGAGGGTGTTATGAAATTCGTCCCCTCCCCTATTCTTGTTCAATTCAGGGTATCGTACAGTGCTACGGCCAATAAATCCGGACGAATGCAGTACCACAAAATACTGCCGGGTAAAAGCAAAACCAGAATAGGACGTAACGATTTTATTACTGCCTATAATACCTTATCCATCATTGCCATTAAGCCAATTCAGGACAAGCAACAGGCGGATATATTCCAATTTGAGTTTTACGTTTAACTGTTCAATATTCCAGACAAGTTCGCAGGTGAATAATTGATTGACTTTATAGTCTTGTTATCAGATGTTCTGTACACAAGCCATCTTCCTTCCGCCTCACGGTAATAGCACTCCACCCCGTCTTTATCCATATAATGCCTGATTGTGGCTCTGGCCT
>CAYTBO010000057.1:0-20483 GCA_964436055.1 uncultured Ohtaekwangia sp. | reverse complement strand
CAAGTTGCCTGGGTACGTACGGAAGGTCTATATATTGGGCAAATAGAGCCAGAGAACATGCCGGGGAACGCGTATCTGGTGTTTGAATTTACCGACCCATCCGGTACTGTCTACCAGGTACACGAGGGCTATGACAATACCGTTATCGAGGGCAGCGATAATCAGCATTTCCTGCTGTATTATAATCCTGCTAATCCCAATGAATTTGTAATGGTAAACCCGGGACGTTACCTGGTATTGCTGTTTGGTCCGTTCGGTCTGTTGCTGTGCTATTTTGGTTGGCCAGAAAAGGAAATTGAAAAAGTTAAGGTTTAAGCGGGAAGGGTAAGTAAGTATCGTTGGTAAGTAAGTATCGTTGGTAAGTACTGATCAGGCGACTAATCTTTACACTTTTAAATACTAGTGCAAGCTCAAGCGTCACGCATAGGCTCACTACAAAATGTGCTTAGCGTATTGTAAGCACAAGCTTGAAGCTTGCGCCAGAAGTTGAGACTATTTTAAGTTTAATTACTTCTAATTACCCTTATCCAAGGTTCGTGTCCTCACGAACCGCATCTCGTTCAGCAAACCGTTTTCACAAAACTCTAACCCATTTATTCTGCACTTAACTATCAATAAGATTGTCAATCGTAGCTTTGATAGCTTGAACACTGACAGTGAAAAGTGTAATCAGTATTGCCACTAAGCCGGAGGCAATTATTTTTAAAATATACGCATATTTTGTTTTAGGGAAAGCATAGTGGAAAATTTTTATCAGTCAAAAGGTTACTCTCTTCGGCAATTTCCTATTAAATTACAGGGAATTCCTATATGCGTAATAAACTAGGTATTATCCTTCTAGTCATTTCACTCATATTTTCTTGTGAGGATCAAAATATTGCGCCTATTAAATAGGATGAATTTAAGACTTATTTTAAAGATTATTTGGATGGATTCGTAAAGGCAGCGGAGCTTCGGAACGTTAATCTGAATTTGGATGGATTTAAAGTAGAATTTGTAGACAGCCTATTTCAAGATGCATGTGGAATAGGAGTAATGAGAAGAAATGGTAAACCACCCTATGTTCATATATCAAGGAAACCAAGATGTTGGACATACCTAACATATTATGAGCGCGAAGAACTCATTTACCATGAATTTGGACATGCTTTATTACGAAGAGGGCACGACAATGATACCTTGCCCAATGGCGAAAGGAGAAGTATTATGGCTCAGGGTATTTGGGGGCTCACAGAGAACTCAGCAAAGAAAATGTATTACCTGGACGAACTTTTCAATCGTAACACGCCAATTCCGGAGTGGGCATTTTGAATGTTCGTAAATCAACAATCTCACTTATCCAAGATATTGATCATTTCCTTAGACTCGTGCCTTCCGCCAAAGTTTGGGTCCCCATATGAAGACACGTACCATAGCATATAACACAGAATAGAAGTAGAAAATCGCATATTTTTCGTTATTTACACATTTTTGTATAAATAATATAGTTTAATATATATTATATTTACATATTCTGTTGTTGTATGACCAAAAAACTCAAATTAAAGCCCATTTTGTTAAATTTAATTGGATATTAAGTATTTTCTATGCACGTCAGATTTATCCTTACAATCATTGCGTTTTTGTACGCTACCTCAACTGTCTTGAGTCAGACGGATTCACTCAAGCTGGCATATGAAAAAGAAGTAATTTACCTAAGTGGACGATATTATATAAAAAACAACCAAAAGTACACCATAAAAAATTTATCGAGTGAATTCCAAAATAGCCCTGAAGGCCTTTCTGAATTTAGGGCACATCAATCCGATGCACGAAAAGCCAGAAATTATTTTTTGATTGGAGCGCTCACCTATTTTGCAGGGGTCTTTGTACTTTCCGAAAATGCAAACGCTGCTACAGGGATTATGGCTTCTTCCTTTGTTCCATATATCATTGGCATTCATTTTAGTAAGAAAGCAAATAAGAAAAGTAAAAAAGCATTGTGGCTTCGTAATAGGGATGCCCTATTCAAATAATCCTCATTCACACCCCCAGCCTCATCATCAAAATCGGATACGGTTTTCCTGTGCTGTCCAGCGGGGTGCGGTCATACACCTCAAAACCAAATTGTTTATAAAATGCCACTGCATTTATGTTGCCTTCATTCACATCTACCTCCGTTACATCCAGTTCATCAATCGCCAATCGCGTAAGCGCCTTGCCAATTCCTTTTCCAATGCAGTCGGGTCTTAAAAAAAGCATCTCCAGTTTTTGTTCAGCTACTCCTTCAAATCCAAGTACTTCTTCATTCGCGGAGATCGCGCAAAAAAACCTGAAAGGCATTGAAGTTGATATCTTTTACAATCGACTTGTAAAAATCAATGTCATGAGGATCTAGAAAGTCATGGTGTGGCACGAACAGAGGCCTCCCACACCGCCAGTATCTGGTCGCGGTAACGGTCCTCATATTTCTCAATGGCAAAATTCATAGGCTAGGAAACAACCTGCCTTTGTTCACCCAGTCCTTCGATTCCCAGTTCCACCACATCTCCTGGCTTCAGGTAACGCGGTGGATGAAAACTATGACCGACCCCGGATGGTGTGCCGGTTGAAATCACATCTCCTGGCAACAGCGTCATGAACTGGCTGATATAATGAATAAGAAAAGGCACTTCAAAAATCATATCGTCAGAATTATTTTCCTGCATCATCTCTCCATTCACCTTCAGCCACATTTTTAAATTGTTAAAATCTGCAACCTCATCTTTAGTGACAAGGTACGGCCCCATGGGTGAGAACGTATCCGCTCCTTTTCCCTTCGTCCACTGCCCATTTCGTTCCAGTTGCCATTCGCGTTCACTGTAGTCATTGTGCACACAAAATCCCGCTACATAGTCCATGGCATCCTTTTCTTCCACATAGGATGCTTTCTTTCCTACCACCACCGCCAGTTCTATTTCCCAATCTGTTTTCTTGCTGGTACGAGGAAGTTTCAGACCATCATAAGGGCCAGTGAGTGCGGACGTTGATTTGAAAAAAATAATGGGCTCAGGAGGCAGCGGCATTTTAGTTTCAAAAGCGTGCTTGGTATAGTTGAGACCGATGCAGATAATTTTTGATGGTCGTTGAAAGCACACTCCAAAACGCATGCCCTCCTTCACTTCAGGAAGAGTAGATTTATGCTTTGACAACCAAGTTTCCAGTCTGGCAATTCCATCCGATTCAAAAAATGCTTCACAATAATCTTCACCAAAAGCAGAAGCATCATAATGTCTTCCCTCAATTAATATTCCGGGCTTCTCATGACCGGGTGCACCAAATCTGAAAAGTTTCATAGAATGAAAGAATTTTGTTGAAGGTAATCACTTCATCAGCATATTAGCTAATCAAATCATTTACCAATCACCCCTCGTGCCCCAGGTTCGTGTCCTCACGAACCCGCACTGCTCATTTAAAATTCCTAATACAGCCCGCCCAGGTTGTGTCCCCGAACCGCATTATGCTCCTCAAAACTGCACCATGCTCAAAACTCCTCCTTTAAATCCTTCAAAATGGAAAAATTCCTTATACCTCTTTCATAAAACAACGCTGACGAGTACTTATAGTCGCAGGGATCCGCAGCCAAAGACCACTTCTCAGCCAAGGGGTTTAAATGAATATAGTCCAATTTCTGATAAGCCATCTCTTGGGTATAAAGTTCTATGGCTAGTGAATCCCTTTTCCAAAATTCATAATTCTTATTCTCCGCTTCAACTTTATAAGTAATCAAATCTATACCATCTCCTTTTAGCATTTTCTTAAATTCATGTGATGTGAATTTCAACAATGAGCTATGTGGCAATTCCTTTCCGTTAGCTTCGTTAATCCTCCAAATCAAGTGAATGTGATTAGGCATAATCACAAAAGCAAACACATCGATTTTTCCCCGCAAGCTTAAATTATTTAAAGAGTCAACAACAACCTGTTTGTATCGATCTTCATGAAGGAGTCTTTGCCATTGGTTTATAGTTGCTGTCCAAAAATAGATTTTACCAATATCGATATGTGATTTGCGTTCTGGTTCAAATTTAAAGTCCATCACGTTTACTACTCAATTTGTGGATCCAGCATGGTTCGTGGGGACACGAACCTTGGCTTGGGGTAATGACCACATCAACTAATTAAATCATTAACTAATCAACCTGCCCATCCCTCTCTATCTAAACTCCGATACTGAATAGCCTCTGCAAGGTGTTCAATCTTTATCGCCTCACTCCCTGCTAAATCTGCTATCGTACGCGACACTTTTAAAATCCGGTCGTACGCCCGGGCGGATAATCCCAACCGTTCCATGGCGGTTTTGAGCAACGTCCTTCCGGCATCATTGATCTCACAAATTTGCTTTACCCTGCTGGAGGGCATCATGGCATTACAATAAACACTGTTGTCATGGGCAAATCGCTTGGACTGTATCTCGCGTGCTTTCACCACCCTTTCCCTGATGGTATCACTTGACTCAGACGGACGCATTGAAGTCATTTCATCAAAACTTACCGGCACCACCTCCACATGCAAATCAATGCGGTCAAGTAACGGTCCACTCACCTTGCTTAAATAACGCTGCACTACACCCGGAGCACAAACACATTCCTTTTCAGGGTGATTGTAATATCCACATGGGCATGGGTTCATGCTGGCGATTAGCATGAAATTGGCAGGATAATCTATCGAAATTTTTGCGCGAGAGATGGTTACCCTTCGCTCCTCCATCGGCTGTCGCATCACCTCCAGTACACTGCGCTTAAACTCAGGCAACTCATCGAGAAAAAGTACGCCATTATGAGATAAAGAAATTTCCCCGGGCTGAGGATTGCCGCCTCCTCCTACCAGCGCCACATCTGAAATTGTGTGATGGGGAGATCGGAACGGACGGGTAGTCAGCAACGTAGCATCTGCTCCTAACCTTCCCGCTACGGAATGGATTTTTGTCGTTTCCAATGCCTCGTTCAAAGTAAGCGGTGGCAAAATCGAAGACAATCTTTTTGCCAGCATAGTTTTACCGGCACCGGGAGGGCCGATCATGATGGCATTGTGACCACCGGCTGCCGCAATCTCCAGTGCGCGTTTTATGTTTTCCTGACCCTGCACATCGCGGAAGTCACTGTCATAATCATTAAGCCGGTCGTTAAATATCTCACGCGTGTCGATAACGAGCGGACTGATTTCAAGTTTACCTTCAAAAAAATCAATGGCTTCCTGCAGATTCCCCACACCAATTATATCAAGATCACTGACGATGGCAGCCTCACGTGCATTGGCTTTGGGTAACACAAAACCTTTAAACTTTTCTTTCCTGGCCTGAATGGCAATGGGCAGAGCGCCTCTGATGGGACGCAATTCTCCATCGAGCGCCAGTTCACCCATGATTACATAATGTTCTAATTTATCGGATGTGATTTGTTTGGAAGATTGGAGAATACCAAGGGCAATGGGCAAGTCGTAGGCAGATCCTTCTTTTCTTATATCTGCCGGTGCCAGGTTTACAACCACTTTGGTTCTTGGCATGTAGTATTTAAAACCCTTCATGGCCGACTCTACCCGGTGCTGACTTTCCTTTACGGCATTGTCGGGAAGGCCGCTCATCCAAAAACCTTTACCCTGCGAAATATTCAACTCTACCGTGATGGTTTGCGCATCTACGCCATGTACAGCACTGCCGAAGGTTTTTGCTACCATTGAGAGAAACTAACCGGAAATAATGTGATTATAGGGTTTTTAAAAAACTATTCCAAGAAATAAGGTTGACCACCTGAATAATAGCTGATTCAGGCTACCTGTTTTTCAATCAGCAAAATAAGAATATGTATGATTTTGATGTGCACTTCCTGAATACGATCCGCATATTCCCTGTGCGGCACAGTAATATTGATGTCGGCCCATTTCGCCAACTCCCCGCCGTTTTTGCCAGTCAGGGTAGCTATGATCACTCCTTTTTCCTTAGCCACCTTCACTGCATTCAGCACATTGACAGAATTGCCACTGGTACTTATAGCAAGCAATACATCTCCTTTATTACCCAGGGCTTCTACGTAACGCGAAAAAATAAATTCAAAACCAAAATCGTTGCCCACGCAAGTAAGGTGAGACGCATCCGAAATACACAGGGCCGGCAACGCGTTTCTGTTTTCACGATAGCGGCCTGTCAGCTCTTCAGCAAAGTGCATGGCATCGCAATGAGACCCACCATTACCGCAGGAGATGATTTTACCACCTGCCTTTATGGCGTTGCTCATATGAGAAGCCATTGCTTCGATGGCGCTAATTGCATCTTCGGAGCGGATAAATCGTTCCAGCACGTCAGCAGCCTGAAGTAGTTCATCCCGAATCAGCTTGCGCGTATCCATACTCACGCTTTTTTTTCAGAATCTGAATCAGGTTCGGGTTTTATCTTGGCGGCTTCCTGCAGATCATAGACTTTGGCCTTCAGGTTGTTTACTTCAAATTTCAATGCTTCCTGATCTTTAGTGAATACCTTGGCTTCCCGCCAGGCCCATATCAAATCAACAAGAAAAAGTGCAATTCCCAAAAAGGCGCCATACTTGAAAAGGTAAATGAATTTATACATGCTGGTAAGCACGCCTAGATCTGATTTTTGAACATCGATGTAGCTGGTGAAAATAAATAGAATCAGATGATACACACCAAAGATTGTAAAGAAAATGAGCCTTCTTTTGTTCATTCCAAGCAGGTTAGTTAACAAACTTAGGCTTTTTAGCCTTACCGAAAAATGCAAAATAAACGAAAACCTTGCATGGCAGGCAGGAAATAGTTACCGCTATCCGTTATCATTATTCTGAAATTCATTCAATTTGCGGTACACCCCTCCTGCTTCCGTAAGCTGCTCATGCGTGCCACGCTCTACAATCTCCCCCTGGTGGATCACAACAATTTCATCAGCATGTTGAATGGTGCTGAGTCGGTGTGCGATCACAATCGAAGTTCTGTTTTTCATCAAATTGAATAAAGCTTCCTGCACAAGTTTTTCCGATTCAGTATCCAAAGCGCTGGTGGCTTCATCCAAAATTAATATGGGAGGGTTTTTGAGTACAGCCCGCGCGATGCTGACCCGCTGACGCTGACCCCCGGAAAGTTTGGACCCTCGCTCCCCAATGAAAGTTTCATAACCTGCCTCTGATTGCATAATAAAATCATGGGCATTGGCCACCCTGGCAGCGTTCTTTACTTCCTCCAGTGTAGCATTCGGCATGCCAAAGGCGATGTTGTTGAAAATGGTATCGTTGAACAAGATTGACTCCTGTGTTACAATGCCCATGTGTTGCCGGAGCGACTTGATCTCGTAGTTGGTTATCGGTAGTCCGTCAATCTTTACTTCTCCGGAAGTGGGATCATAAAATCTTGGGATCAGATCCGCCAACGTTGACTTTCCTCCGCCTGATGGACCAACTAATGCAACCATTTTTCCTTTTGGTATTTGCAAATTAATATTTTTCAGGACAGGGTCAATGTTGTAAGCGAAAGTCACATTCGCAAATTCAATCTTGTCTTTGAACTCATCCAGGGGAATGGCGTTTGGATGATTTTGAATGACCGGTACCGTATCGATGATTTCAAAAATTCGGTTGGCCGATGCGCTACCTTTTTGCAAGGCAGTGATGCCGTTGGAAAATGTTTTGGCTGGCTGAATGATCATGGCAAAAATGGCCAGGAAACCAAGGAATACTTCGGGCTTCAAACTGGAATCTTCACTGAGCACCATATTGCCACCAAAAAAAATAATCGCTGCCACGATTACTACACCCAACACCTCGGAGACTGGTGATGCCAGTTCATTTTTATAGGACATCGATTTGCTGATTTTCCTGTAATAATTGGATTCTTCCTCCATTTTACGAATAATAAATCCACGGGCGTTGAATGCCTTCACCACACGAATTCCGCCAAAGGTTTCATCTAAAATATTTACAATTCGACCCAGCGACTCCTGACTTTGTTTTGCCTGTCGTTTTAATCGTTTGATGATTTCAGCCAACACACCACCGGTAAACGGGAGAATCAACAAAGTAAAGAGGGTAAGTTTGAACGAAATGGTAAACAAAATAGCGAAGTATACAATGATGGTAATTGGTTCTTTAAGCACTGCCTTTAAACTATTCATCACCGCCACCTCAACTTCCTGAACATCGTTGGTAAAACGTGAAATCAAATCTCCTTTTCTTTCGCTATTGAAAAATCCGATATGCAATTTTGACACGTTGCTGAATATATCCAGGCGAATGTTTCTTACCAGGTCTACACGAATTTTTGTTGCTACAACCCGCTCCAAAAACCGAAATACGTTGGCAAGGAATACACAGGCTACGATGAGCGCGCAAACGAACAGCAAAGCATTCAGTCTGCCATGGTCGTGAATTATAAGTTGAAAATAGTGATTGAACGTACCTACGATAAAATCTGATGAAAAAGTAAAATCCGGCATAGACGGAACTTCCCTATCCGTTCTGCTGTTGAACAAAACCGAAAGCATGGGAATAACCAGCACAATATTAAACGCACCGAAAATAATACCCAGAATAGAGAAGGCAAAAAACCAAACCAGCCGTGAGCCAATTTGGGGTGTATAGTTCAGAACGCGTAGAAAAGTCTTCATCGATTAAAAATCATAGAGTCGCTGGCTGATATTCCAGCGCAAAGCTAATGAAGTTATAGTAGTATTGGTCTGAAACGAAATGGCTTGCGCATTCTGATCCCTTCGAATAACCTTCAGGTCAACAAACAGGTTATGTTTTAACATATAAGAAGCTGTGAAATCCAGGTACGCAATTTGAGTTGACACTCCTTGTCCGATAAAATTACCGAATTCTCTTTCCCGGGTAGCATTGCTTTTCAGCAAGTCACTCCCCCAGTTGGAGTTAAGGGTATCCCTCCCTACTTCCGCATAGATTACTTTAGCAATCAGGTTCAATTTAGGCAACGGCTGATACCGGATGATTCCGATTAGTTCTTTAAAATTTGCGCCAAGCGGATGGGCAAAAGGCTGCCGGTAGTTGGTATAACTTCCAAATTGTGTATTGTGTGAATAGGTGTATGGCCGAACGAGGTTGCCTTCCAACTGCAAATCAAGATTATTGACGCCAACTGCATCAATATATTTTAGCCCACCCTGAAGGGCGAATTTATTGGCCCACCAACCGCCTTCTTTAAGCCGATCCAACACGAACTCGTCCAACACAACCTGACCATACAATGACCATCGTTTGGCGGCAAGCCACTTAAAATCCATTCCGAGAATCACGTTGTCGCTGCTGCCAAATTGTTGCTCGATAGCGCGATAAAAAATTACCGGATTAAGATAACTCAAATCAAATGTATTGTCATTCAAACTATCCCTCGGAGAAAATACAACGGATTCAAAGAATCCCAGATTAAATTTTTTACCCAGGTTGATGCTTATGTGGTGAAAGGCCATAAACTTTTCGGGAAATCGCCTTTTGCCTGCGCCTGACCCTCCTACGGAGCCTGGAGCATCAGCTGCCACCCGATTCAACTGAAACAGGTAGTTAAGTTTCCAAACCTTCACATTGGTTCGAAGAAAGAGTGTAGGTGGTGCATAGTCTGAAAATATTAATGATCGGTAGCCATTGCCGATGAAGGTCTTATCATGGCCAAACTGCATGTAGATATGTTTGGTCAGGTTAAAATCGATGTATGCGCGAGCCTGAAAAAAATCTACGCCATTGTCTTTAAATGTTTTCCAAAACCCTTCGTGAGGCACTACCGGATTGAGCGCAATGCCATCCCTTACATACTGAGGAAGGCGGGCTTGATTCTCGGTAAGGAAAGTATAAAATCCGATTTTCCCATCAATCATTCCCCGGATCTCCGCACCCCGGCTATTCACAAACAATGATTCACCGGCCAGGCCATCATGACCAACGGCAGCATACAGTACCGGATTGACGTGAATGTCAAACTCAGGTAAGTCTGAGTAGAGCAGGTCTGATTTTTTCTTATAAAAATGTTTTGCTACCGGTCTTGGACTATCATTGATATTTGAGCGACTCCACTCCCAACTGTCATTTCTAAGGTAATTGTAATTGTATTGATCGGCTTGTGATGAGAATAACGCTTGCTTATTTAATGAATCAATGGCAAAAATGAGCGCATCTCGTTTATAGGGCTTTACAGATGTGAAGATTTGAGGTACTATGTTTCCGGATTTTGTCTCATAGCGATCAATCCAATGGTAATAGTCTTCATTAACAGGAATATTGGTGCTTTGACCGAGCAGGCTAATAGTAATAATGCTAAAAAAAATAATTGGAATATGTTTCATTCCGAAAATGTGGTAATATACTGATCCGAAGTCATGGATGTCATTGGGAATTCTGTCAATATTTCTTTATCGTGAGTAATTAGTTTTACATTCAGCTCCATGGCAAGTGCCACAAATTCGCAATCGTATGCCGAACAACTTGATTGATTAATTAATCTGAGAACATTGGTAGAACTAACCGCTCTTTCATAGCCTGACATAAATTCTTCAGCTCGATTCATAAACACCAAAGCATTGTCCATTGAAAAATAACCAGCCCGAATATAAGCCGATAATGCACTTCTAAATTCACTTTTCCAGAGCGGGGGTGCTACCCAATGAGAATCCAGCATGAACAATTTTTCAATAGTATGCTGTCGGGGTGATGGAACATAAAAGTAGATTATTGTATTAGTATCAACAACAATCATTCTCTACCTTCTTGAATAGCTTTTCTTATCTCCTCTTCTGAAAGACTTCCCTTGGCCCAGCTTCGAACTTCCCGAGCCTCATTAATTATCCTTTCCACATCACGGGTTGCAAAACCAAGCTCATTCTTTAAAAGATTCAAAATTTCTCCATTAATGCTCCTGTTATTCATTTTCGCCCTGATTTTCAGTCGCTTATAAAGCATATCGGGCACATTTTTGATTGTCAAACTGGCCATATATTTTATAATTTAATCCAAAATACAACCATTTTGGTTGCCTTCAAATAATGATCATACCATGCCTTGCAAAATGACCTGAGTTCCTTAATTTTGCAGTCCGATTAAGAAAACAGCCTTGAATTGGCCTCCGGCCTTGACAAGGACAATAGAAATTTAACTTTTAGCTTATGAATAAGGAGATACATCCGGAATATAAAGAGGTCATTTTCTGGGATACTTCATGTGATATGAAGTTTTTGACCCGGTCAACCATGTCTTCAAAGGAAACCGAGAAATGGACAGATGGTAAAGAATACCCTGTGGTGAAGGTGGAAGTTAGCTCAGCATCCCATCCATTCTACACCGGCAAAAAGATGTTCATGGACACCGCAGGTCGTGTGGAGAAATTCCAGAAAAAGTACCAAAAGAAATCCTGATAAACCGGATGCAAACACATTTGAAAGGTCTCCCCAAGAGACCTTTCTTTATTTCCGGATTACTCAGTTTTTAAAATCCTCTATTTGTATCAATCATTCTGATCGGGAACCTATTTTTACAGCATGAACCTTATCCTCTTTGATGACCCCTCCATCCGTCAGGATCTCTCTCCCTTTACCCTTACCCGGCCGGTTTCTGAAATCCGGATAGGCATTCTGACCATCACCGAAAAGTGGGAGCTTCTCCTGAGAACAAAAGCTTCCTTCGCCACAGAGAATTATCTGGCGGAAAAATATCCACTCAAGTCCGGTAATGAAAACATTTATGTCAATGGCGCACTGTGCCCTGATCAATCGCTGATTCAGGCAATAAATAACCTACAACTAAATGAGGCCATTACAAAAGATGGACTTCTCCTCGCTGCAAGGACAGACAACTTTGATTCGGTGGAAAAAACAGCAAAGCATACATCTTACGAAAACAATGTGACCCTCATTGATCAGGTTTGGAAAATATTTCAATTCAATGGCGCGCAAATCAAACTGGATTTTGAATTGATTACCAAAGAAAGAAAATCACAGCCAGTGGGCGATGCCCATACCAAATTATATGGGGAACTAACCAAAGATATTTTCATTGAAGAAGGAGCCGTGATCAAAGCAGCAGTTTTGAATGCAGAGGCTGGACCAATTTATATTGGAAAAAAAGCACAGGTACTGGAGGGAGCACTAATTCGTGGACCGTTCGCTTTGTGTGAAGACTCAGTTGTAAATATGGGCGCCAAGATCAAGGGTGATACTACTATAGGACCTTATTCAAAAGCAGGTGGAGAAATAAGTAACTCAGTAATTTTTGGTTTTAGCAATAAAGCACACGATGGTTTTTTAGGAAATTCTGTAATTGGTGAGTGGTGTAACCTGGGTGCGGACACCAATACATCCAACCTGAAAAACAATTATGAGAATGTGAAGATCTGGAATTACAAAAAGGGAGGGTTCAAAGATACCGGTCTTCAATTTTGTGGGTTGATGATGGGTGATCACAGCAAATGCGGAATCAATACCATGTTTAACACAGGCACGGTAGTAGGTATTGGTAGTAATATTTTTGGCGATGGATTTCCCCGCACCTTTATTCCCTCCTTTGCCTGGGGAGGCGCTTCGGGTTTTACAACCTTTCAGCTTAACAAAATGCTTGATACAGCAGAAAGGGTTCTGGGACGCAGGTCAAAAAAATTGGAAGAAACTGACAAGAAAATTCTTGAGCATTTATTTGAGTGGACAGCCGGCAACCGGGTGTGGGAGAAAAAAGGAAAACAAGAATGAGATTTTCAAATATACCCGGATTACCCGTTATCAAGCAGAAGCTGATTCAGTCCGTGCAATCGAACAAGATAGCACATGCTCAGCTTATGGCTGGTAAGCCAGGGGCGCTCAATCTTCCGCTCGCACTGGCTTACGCAAATTTTATATTTTGTGAAAACAGGGGAAAAGAGGATGCCTGTGGTGAATGTGCTGCCTGCATTAAAAACAGCAAGTACATCCATCCAGACCTTCACTTTGTATTTCCGCTCAGCAATTTGAAGAATGATAAAGATGCGGATCGGTTTAAAGCAGAAATTACAAAATCGTGGAGAGCATTTTTATTGGAACAACCCTTTGGAAACCTTGATGACTGGACCAATTTTTATGGCGGAGAGAATAAGCAGGCACTTATCTCACGGGAGGAAAGCCGGGAAATCATTAAAACGCTCTCGCTAAAATCATTTGAAAGTCCTTATAAGATCATGATCATCTGGCAGCCCGAATACATGCATGGTTCGGCAGCCAATGGTATTTTGAAAATACTGGAAGAACCCCCTCAGCATACTTTCTTTCTGTTGGTAACCAATGCTGCGAACAGGTTGCTCAGCACAATTATCTCAAGGACACAATTAATTCAGGTACCGTTGTTGAATGATGATGACCTGGATGCTTACCTTCAATCAAATACGGCATTAAAGGAATCAGAGCGAAGAAATATTATTCAGATCGCGGATGGAAATCTGAACCTGGCGATGCAACTTACCGAAGAAGGAGAAACCATCAACCAGGATTTTTTCAGCCAATGGATGAGGGCATGCTATAAAAAAGATTATGCAGCGCTGGTACAAATGGCGGATGACTTTCACCAATTTGATAAACTCAATCAGCGCAACATCCTCTACTACAGTATTGGTATGATGCGCGAATCGCTGTTGCACATCGCGGGATCCACCTCAATCACCCGAGTGAGAGGAGGCGAATTAAAATTTATACAAGACTTCAGTAAATTTTTGAACATATTAAAAATTGACAAGTCCCAACAATTGATGTCGGATGCCGTATACCACCTGGAGAGAAATGGAAGCGCTAAAATGATCTTTTTGAATTTGTCACTTCAATTGTCTGAACTACTTAATCCATAGCTGTACCTTGTCTTAACAAATTAGTTCTCCTATTTTTAAAACAATAAAATATTATGAACCGTATTTTCGCTATAAGCATTCTCAGTTTGTTGATTTTAGTTTCGGGTTGTGCGCAGAAGAAAGATCATGTTGTGACCATCAGCACAGATATGGGTGACATGGTGGCAATTTTATATGACGAAACACCAAAGCACAAGGAAAATTTTATCAAGCTGATCAATGAACACTTCTATGATAGCTTAGTATTTCATCGGGTAATAGAAGGTTTTATGATTCAAGGGGGAGATCCGGATTCAAAGAATGCGCAGCCCGGTCAGCGATTGGGTACCGGAGGACCAGGATATACTGTAGAGGCTGAATTTAATCCAAAATTTTTTCACATGAAGGGTGCGCTTTCTGCAGCAAGATTAGGAGATCAGCAAAATCCAACTAAGGCATCCAGCGGGAGTCAATTTTATATTGTTCAGGGAACAGTAATTCCACAAAGCAATATTGAACAATTGACTGTAGATCAGGGTAAGTTAAATACCGGCCTTCAACAACTTTTACAAAAACCTGAAAATAAACCTTTGTATGACTCCCTGAGCCAGCTCTATTACACCGGCAATATGGATGCGTATCAAAAAACTTTATACGGGTTGATACCACGTATCGAGCAGGAATCGGGAATAAAAGTGAAAAAAGATATTCCACAAGAAAGAATTGATGCTTATACTACGGTTGGTGGCGCCCCTCACTTGGATGATGGATACACCGTCTTCGGAAAAGTAATATCCGGACTGGATGTAATCGACAAAATAGCGGCTGTGCCAAAAGATGGCGCAGACAGACCATTAAAAGATATCCGGTTCACAGTTTCTGTGGAGGAAATGTCCAGAAAGAAGATCACGAAAGAATACGGATACGAATATCCACAAAAAGGAAATTGAAAATACTCGTTACCGGATCGAACGGTCTTCTCGGCCAAAAACTCACCTCACTTTTGGATAGTGATCGGGCTATTGAATTGATAGCCACAGCTCGTAATGATCTTTCACTTCCTTTGGTCAGGGGAAGATACATTCAGATGGATATAACAAAAGAAACTGAGGTGAACCGAGTACTCCGTGAGCAAAAACCGGAAGTAGTAATCAATACTGCCGCCATGACGCAGGTGGATCAATGCGAAACGGAAAGAGACGCTTGCTGGCTGGCCAATGTAACTGCTGTAAATTTTTTGGTGCAGGCTTGCGAAGAAATTGGCGCAAAGCTTATCCATGTATCAACAGACTTTATTTTTGACGGAAGTAATGGGCCCTTAAGTGAAGATGCGCAACCCGGCCCGGTAAACTATTATGGAGAAAGTAAGCTTGCGGGAGAAGAAATAGTCAAACAAAGTAAAATCAATTGGGCAATAGTTAGAACAGTCCTGGTGTATGGTATTACCGCTGACCTGAGCCGATCGAATATTGTACTCTGGGTAAAAAAGAATCTGGAAGAGGGTAAAACAATCAACGTAGTCAATGATCAGTGGCGCACCCCTACTCTGGCGGAAGATCTGGCTAAGGGATGTTATCTCGTAGCTACGAAAAAAGCTACCGGAATATACCACATCTCAGGGGAAGAGATGATGACTCCCTATGATATCGCCATGAAGACAGCCGAGTTTTTCAAATTGAACAAAACTTTAATTAGCGCAACTGACTCCAATACTTTTAAGCAGCCAGCGGCAAGACCGTTAAAAACAGGGTTCAATATCACAAAAGCCAAAATTGACCTTGGCTACCAACCCCATTCGTTTATTGAAGGATTAGCTATTCTTGCCAGGCAAATGAAGTCATAAACAAATAGCATATCAGTTGTTCAATAAGATTTAAAATATATTTAAAATAGCTTCGCTTAACACCAAGAGGGCAATTAACCAACAAATTGATTGTTTTTATTGGTCGGCGCTACATGATATAAATAACCTGTCATCCGATGCTTAGTTTGATTAGTTGTTTTTTTTTTGAAAATTGACCGCGTCACAAAAAATCGAACTAACCTAAAATAGCAAACCATGAACGTTTCTTCTGAAAACCGGGGCCAATGGGGCTCAAAATTTGGTTTCATTATGGCCGCGGCAGGATCAGCCGTTGGTCTAGGTAACATCTGGCGATTCCCCTACATCACTGGTCAAAATGGAGGAGGTGCATTTGTTATGGTGTATATATTGTGTGTACTCTTGATTGGAGTACCATTGCTCTTCACTGAGATGGGGCTAGGCCGGCTTACCAAAAAAAGTACAATCGGTGCGTTTAAGGATACAGGTGCCAATGCTTTCTGGATGGGTGTTGGGGCCATATTAGCTTTAGGTGTAAGTTTTTTCGTATTATCATACTATGGCGTGATAGCCGGTTGGACAATCGGATACATCTATAAAACCCTTGCAGGAACAGCCGGTAGCTTTGAGGCTTTTGCTGCCAATGGCGTGGCGTCTATCGGATTGCTGGGAGGTTTTATGTTATTGACTATCATCATTGTTTTGGGTGGTGTTTCAGGTGGAATTGAAAAAGCCGCCAAAGTATTGATGCCCATTTTATTTGTTTTAATTTTTGTCGTTGCCATCAGATCCCTAATGCTAGATGGTGCAATGGCTGGTGTAGAGTTTTATCTGAAGCCCGACTTCTCCAAGATCACACCCAATAGTATTCTAGCTGCGCTGGGTCAGGCATTCTTTTCCATGAGTATTGGATGGGGCATTATGATTACCTATGGATCCTATTTATCTAAAGATGCCAACCTGGTGGAAAGTGGTGTTTACGTTGGATTGATGGACACAGGAATTGCTTTACTTTCAGGATTCATGATCTTCCCTGCTGTTTTTGCTTTTGGAAAATCACCGGAAGCAGGACCCACCCTGGTGTTCCAGGTGTTACCGGAAATTTTCAATTCTATGCCTGGCGGAAGTATCATTGGCGCTTTGTTTTTCCTGTTGCTGATGGTGGCTGCACTTACTTCCTCTATATCGATGCTGGAAGTACCTGCTTCATATTTTATTGATGAAAAAAACTGGAGTCGTAAGAAAGCTGCCTGGGTTGTAGGCATTGCAGCCTTTGTATTTGGTATCCCATCTGCGTTGTCGCACGGTGCCAGTGAAAGTTTTACTAACCTCAGCATAGCCCTACCCTGGACTGGCGATATCATTGGCTTCCAAAATATCGTTGATTACTTTTTTGGTACGTTCTTTATCGTGGTTGTTGCGCTAACCACATGCTTATACGTAGCGTGGAAGCTTCCTATCGAAAATATTGTAAATGAGTTGGATCAGGGATCTCCAACTTTTAAGGCTGGAAATTTTGCTTCCAATGCTTTTGTGTTCTTCATCCGCTATGTGTGCCCCATCGTAATCTTACTGGTGCTGCTGAATATGATGGGATTGTTCGGAATATTTGCAGGGGCTTAATCACTGCGGTCTCTCAAAACAAAAGGCTAAGTAAACACTTAGCCTTTTTGTTTTGAACTAAACTGATCTTTCTATTTCAATATTTCCACAATAGGCTGACCAGTGTTGGCATTCGGAAATTTTATTTGAAGAATAGTGGAGAGCGTAGGAGCAATATCCGTGATTGAATAATAGTTTGCAGAACTGCCCTGCTTCACACCGAATCCGAAAAATATCATGGGTACATGCGTATCATACGTATATGCGCTTCCGTGCGAAGTTCCTTTAGTACCCATTCCCTGAATCCACCCCGGCTCCCACACAATAGCCAAGTCACCTGAGCGAACAGCATGAAACCCTCTGCGAACCAAACCTCGCATACCACCATCATTGTAGTCCGCATTGTTAAGCGTTTGTCTGGTATACACATCGGCCACTCCGGAAAGACCCATCAGATAATTTCTTGTCAGTTCGGAAATCACCATGTATTCGACACCAGATGATTTTGGATCGGAACCAAACAAGCTGTGATCAAAGAAAATCTGATTGTTGCTTATCTTTTTTATAAATTTTTTATCAGGATAATAGGAAGCCAGATACTCATTTAGTTCCTTTTCAAAACTTCGAGGTGGTTGTGATTCGGCATGAAGAATTTTCAGATCTTTCAAATATTCAGGCACTTCAACCACACCATGGTCCGAAGTCAGAAACATTACATATTGCCCCTGCCCTATTTCTTTGTCCAGCTTTTGAATCAGCTCCTCAATATTCTTATCCAACCTTATGTAAGTGTCTTCCACTTCAATGGAATTTGGGCCCATAGCATGCCCGATAATATCGGTGGAAGAGTAGGATATTGCCAGAAAATCAGTCCACTCATCTTTCCCCATCTGCTCACCGTCAATGGCGGCTATGGCCAACTGCGTAAGGATGTCATTGCCAAAAGGGGTAGAAGGTAACAATCCAAAATCACCATTCTCCTTTCTGAGCAATTTCAAGTCATAGGGAAATACTGCCTTCTCTTTACCTTTGGGAGCCTCTTCATAAGGCGTATCATCAGGTCCGCTTTCTTTGTATTGCTCTATCGGATAAACGGTCGTCCATTTTTCGTTCAGGTAGTTGTCAGCCAGGTTTCGTGCATTAAATCTATCCATCCAAACCGGCAATGCCTTCTTGTAAAACGTGCTGGTTATAAACTTTCCGGTGCTGTCATCATACCAATAGGCGCAATCCGGTGTATGCCCTGCCGGTAATACTGCGCCTCTGTCTTTTATTGATATGCCAATTACCTTAGCTCTTCGCTGGGTTGCCAGTTCCAGTTCATCGGTTATCGTGGAAGATCTCAGTCGCCAGGGTGACACAGCGCCATTGCCCTTTTCACTGCCTACCGTTTTTTGGCTGCGGTCCTCAACACAATTAACCATTACATCCTGGCTTTTATCATACCAATTATTGCCGATGATTCCATGGTACGCGGGGGTTGTACCCGTATACACTGAGGCGTGCCCGGGACCAGTAAAAGTTGGCACATAATTATAGTGCGCGTTGGTCAACATGTACCCTTCTCTTATCAAGCGCTTGAATCCACCCTCGCCAAATTTCGGTGAATACCGGTACAAATACTCCTGTCGCATTTGATCTACCACAATCCCAACCACTAACTTAGGCCTGCCAGGAAATGAGTTGCCTTCCTGGGCGCGTACATTGATCAACGAAATAAAAATGAATAAGAAAACAAAAGCTCTCATGTTACAATTGTTAAGTTCAGCAAGGTATAAAATTTAGAAATACTTCAGGGAAATCGATAAAATAAGCTTTTGTTAAATAATCTATTGGCAGTAAATCTGATCGTACTCTTCTGATTCATAAATTTCCCTTCGTACCAATTTACCTTTCTCATCATAGTAGATAACAACGAATATTTCTGCTTCTTCCACATTCTTTTCACTAAAATAAAAAGGCTTTTCAGGTGTTCCTATGTTGATTATATCATTAAAAGTAGC
This sequence comes from uncultured Ohtaekwangia sp., assembly GCA_964436055.1. GTDB lineage: Bacteria > Bacteroidota > Bacteroidia > Cytophagales > Cyclobacteriaceae > ELB16-189. Next base: position 1,253 of record CAYTBO010000057.1, on the reverse strand, counting down.
CGGAATAATAATTCCCCTAACACTACTTAGCACACCATACTCATTGTTCACATGGATGATTGCAATCTTCTCTTTCCCGGTATCTTTGATAAGTCGATAATCTTTAATCTGGGCGTGTGTAACTTCATTTTTATAAATATCATAAACCATCCACCTGAAATTTTTCTTAACCATAGCGGTTGAATCTGTCCAGAAATTCACTTCTTCAAATTCAAAAGCTGAAATCGGTTTAGCATCCACACCAATAAACCCATAGTACCCGTCTTTATAAGCTACTAAAGTCGACTCGTTGTAAAATTTAAGATTCCTGTCAAATGTCGGCCTTATCAATAGTTTGTTTTTCAAATCATAGATTCCAAATTTTTTGCTTTTCAACAGCGAAACAAATTGATCATGGGTTTTTACAATCGCATCGTATTCCATGGGTTCAATTAATTTACCATCGCGCCTCGCCAAACCGGCTTTCCCATTTTTTTCTACCAAAAACAAATCGTACCCAATATCTTCAAGTCGATCACATTCCATGGTAAATTTTTTTATCCCGGAGTCAACTTCAAAAATTTGCTTTTTATTTTGTTCATCTATTGTAAAAAACCGAACAGAGTCAGGACTTTTGACAAAAGAGACCTTCGAATTTGCCGGAAACAACATTTTTTTTCCCGAGGAAAAGTTCACTTTCAGCGAATCCCCCTTAAGCGCCATAGCCAATCGATTGGTAAACCACAAGCTATCAAGACCCCGCTCTACAATCGTAGCGGTTTCCAACTGATACAGTCGGATATCACCGGGTTTGTAAAGTCCCAACCATCGGGAATAAGGAATTATATCGCTGAACTCTTCCATGTCAATTTCATCCGATACGCCTACGGTGGTAACGCGATTTAAAAACCTCTTTGTAAATCCGAACGAAGTTTGTGTGAGGGTTTGACGATTGAGCGGAATAATAAACTCCAGATTTGAATTTATTACTCCTTCCAGTGATCCGTTTTTAACCAGGACTTTTTCGGTACTCAGCTTTCGCACCTCATCTGCAACCAACTCAGTTTTCAGTTGGTTTCCATCTGCCAAAGAAGCAACGTGATCTATGATGTTCAGCATCCATTTACCTTTCTGCTTTAGCGCGACAATGTTTTCGAAGGATTCAATAGCTTCAAATGAATCCCGGATAATTTTCTTTCCATTCAGCCCAAATAACTGCCACTTTTCATCCCTATGCTGAATGGCCACAAAACGATTGGCGATCACTTTCGCAT
>CAYTBO010000056.1:10956-20565 GCA_964436055.1 uncultured Ohtaekwangia sp. | reverse complement strand
AGGTCGCGAATGACAGCAGCAACAGTGTAGAGGTATGGACCGGACCAATCGTCCAGCAGTAAGATTGACAATCCTGTTGGATTTATGCTCCCGAAATATTTTTGTGCCAGCGATTCTGTAAGTACAACGGAGTTTGGTTCATATAACGCTTTTCTATCCCCATGTACGAATTCAAAGTCAAAAATTTCTAATAAGGTGCTATCGGCTACTAAAATATCTGGTTCGTAAAATCGTGTTTCTTTTCCGGATTTTGAGGTAACCTTCACTACACTGCTGGTTCCGTGTGTGCGGGCAAACTTCCCGATCTCAGGATATTCATGCATCAGAGCAGGTCCCAGGTCGTAACTTGTGTATGACTCCTTAGGCCCATCTGTGTAAAGGGATGATACGACTCTCAGAATATTTTCTTCCTTTTGATGAAATGAATCAAAGCTGGTTTCGAATTGAATGTATTTCGCAATGAGCAAGCAGACTGAAATGCCAATAGCGAGCCCACCGATATTGACTATGGAGTATATTCTGTGTCGGTTTATATTTCTGAAGGCAATTGAGATGTAGCTGCGGACGATTGCCGATGAATAGGGTGTTGACCTGAATCTATTCCTCAACACAATCCCAGGTCTCAAGTACCTCACCGTATTCCAAAGCAGTTTTCGCTTTGCTCTTTTCTCACCATCTGCGCTAATATCAAACTCATACCGCTGCATCAAATCACCTTCAACCTCTTCCAGGAGGTGAGGAGGGCAGAAGAGACGGAGGAGCCGAATTGGAAAAGGATCACTCAGTTTACTCATTTCTTAGCGAGTTGACAGGGTTTGCGGACGACACCTGGAAAGTCTTAATGAAAATAGTCAAGAAAGAAAGTAGCAGGACACCGACAGCAGGTATTGCAAATAACCATACACTCAATTCTATTCTAAAAGCATATCTTTCCAACCACTGCTGAAGCAGAAAGTAGGTAATGACGGTTGAAATAACCATTGATATGAGTATAAGTGAAATGAAATCTTTAGAAAGTAGGGTTACAATCTGATTAACTTCTGCTCCAAGTACTTTTCGAATGCTTACTTCTTTTGTTCTGCTGGCGACACTAAAAGAGACTAGACCGAATAGCCCAAGACAGGAAATGATGATGGCAAAACCTGTGAGCGTTCCAAAAACGTTTTGGAACTGTTCTTCAGCACGATATTGTTTATCAAATTCCTGATCAAGAAAAAAGTATTCAAAAGGACTATCAGTGAATATAGTTTCATAAACTTCCTTTACTAAAAGGAGGTTTTCTTTAACATTGCTCGATTCCGTTCGAACACTTGTTAACCGATTACTCCACGGTCCGTTTAGAAACAACATGGGAATAAATGGACTTTTTGGGCTACCCTGATGAAAGTCCTCAATAACTCCGATAATGGTGCGTTGCTCACCCCATAGGTCTATTTTCCTGCCTATTGCGCTTTCTGCCTCGGAGATACCCCATAGTTTAATCGACTCTTCGTTGACTAAAATTTTATCCTCACTTAAGCTTTCGGCATTAAAGTTTTCACCAGCTTTTAGCTTCATCTGCATGGTGGGGATGAAATCGGCATCGATCCAATAGAGATAGAAATTAAATGATTGTTTTTCTCCAACTCCCACCAGATTAACCTCGGCATTGGTCGAACCCATAGTGCTTGAAGGCTGACCAGGTACACTACTTGAAAATGAAGCTGATTGAAATTGAGTGTGTTTCAGCAACTGATCCTTAAATGACTTGCTATTATCTCGTGACTTTTGGTCACTAGGCAAACGAATAACAATTGTATGATCAATATTAAGTCCTAGTTTTTTTTCACGCATAAAGGTGAGTTGCTGTTCTGCTGTGAATGTCTGAATTAGAAGAAACAATGTAATGGTGAATTGGAATATTACTAATCCTTTCCTCAGCATTACTCCCGTTCCTGACTTGGAAAATTTTCCCTTTAGAACGCTTATGGGCTGAAAGGCAGAAAGTATAAATGCCGGAAAAATTCCAGATAAGATCGTGCTTAAAAAAATAACAATGAGGAGGAAATACCAAAAAAATGAACTATCCCAAAAATGAAACTCGTTTGGCAAACCTGAAATATTTCTAAACAGGGGAAGTGCAAGTAACATGAGTACAAGGGCAAGAGCCCCTGCCAAGAAATTGATTAAAAAAGACTCGGTAAAAAACTGCGCTCTTAGTTGCCCCAATGAAGAGCCAACTACTTTTCTTATTCCCACCTCCTTTGCTCTGTCTAGTGATTTGGATGTTGATAAGTTGATATAATTTACAATTGCAATAACAACAACAAGGATAGCAACCCCAAGTAATAAAAAAACAGACGTGGCATCACCATTTTGCTCCATCTCGTAGGATTTGTTCGAATACAGATGAATGTCCTTGATGGGTTGTGCAACAATTCTCTCATTTAAAATAATTTTTTCCTTGTGAAGCCGGTCATTAAAGGAATTTAGACTGGATTGAAATTGGCTATACCGAACATTATCTGAGAGCAGGAGGTAGGTGTATGTTTCATTGTTATTCCAGCCCCGTTTTACCTCATCGTCTTTTACGGAAGCAAATGAAAGCAGGACATCAAATTTAAAATGCGTGTTAGGAGGACTTTCAGCTACAACACCTGTTATTTTGCAATCTTGATTGAACAAAGATATCCATAACGTTTCCCCAACCACATCCTTTCGATTGAAATACTTAAGGGCCTGAGATTCGGTAAGCACAATTTCAAAGGGGGTAGTAAAAATGTCGTTTGGATTCCCATAGAGGAGAGAGTAATTGAATAACTCGAATAAGGTGGGGTCAACTGCAAATACTTTCGTTTCACGAAAAAATTCGTCACCAACTCTTACAGTTAGCTCGCTGAAAGGGGATGCTCTGGTGAAATTCTCTACTTCTGAAAACTCTGAATTGATTCTTGGTCCTGCCGGAGAATACATTTCAGCATCCTGATCGATAACCGTTTCTCCATTGTAATAGTCCATACTTATCCTCACTATTCGATCTGCAAGTGGGTTGTGGTTTTCATAGCTTAATTCGAATCTGACATAAAGAAGAATCAACATGGCTATGGCCAGTCCTAATGACATGCCGATAATATTAATAAGAGTGAACGCCTTATTTTTTGTGAGCTGGCGATTCGCGATTTTAAAATAATCCTTTAGCATGATCGTATTCTTTTGTTTTCCTGAAAATCTATTCCTAAGTAATATTTGAATTCTGAGATATCGTATTGTATTCCAGAACAATTTTCTCCTTGCCTTCTTTTCACCCACTGTTGTCATATCCCGCTCATACCGCTGCATCAAATCCCCTTCAATCTCTTCCAACAGCTGAGGAGGGCAGAAGGCCCGCAACAGCCGCGTGGCAAACAAGTTATCGATTTCCTTTTCAATTCTTTTCATTAAATTTGATTTATGAAAACGATCACATTAGAAGTAAATGACACAACCGCTGAAAAGATTGAGAAGATGTCAGTTTCCGAGAAGAAGTCTATTGCTGAAACATTAGACGTGCTTGTTAGGAGCAAAAGAAGTCTAGAAGAAATTATGAAAGAAGCCAGTGAACAAGCTCGCAAAAATGGACTGACTCCTAAAATACTGGAACAACTACTCAATGAAAAATAGATGAAGGTTGTTTTTGATTGCAACGTTCTGATTAGTGCACTCTTAAATGATACGTCTTCTTCAGGACATGCATTGCTTAAAGCCAAAAAATCAGATGTTATATTGATATCAATCTTTACTTTGACAGAATTGCTGAATGTGGCAATGAGATCTAAATTTGATAAGTATGTAAGTAAAGAGCTAAGGCTTGAATTTATTAGTGAATATGAATCTTTAGCAATCATGTTCCAGGTAACACACAGAGTAAATATCTGCCGCGATCCCGATGACAATAAATACCTTGAGCTTGCACTTTCAGCCAAAGCCGATTGCATAGTCACGGGCGATCCTGATTTACAAATACTCAACCCTTTCGAAAACATACCTATCATTTCCCCTAAAGAGTTTTTAGAAAAATTTTAACTATCCGATTTTCAATTGAGGTACCAGCTTCCACAAATTCACACGTGTCTCTTTCATTGCTTTAAGCATGGCAAGCCCGGCATTGGTAATAGTATAAATCCTTTTTCTTCTGCCGCCCCTTTGTTTAGTCGCCCCGCCAAAAGTTGATTTGATTAGTCCTTTGTCCTCCAGCCTGTACAATGTGACGTGCACTGCACTGAGATTGACATCCCGTTTCAGCCGTATTTCAATTTCTTCAGCGATAATTGCACCGTATGCATCTTCTCCTAATGCAGCCACCAGTATCAGGACGAGCTCTTCAAACTCGCCCAGGTATTCTTTAGCCATGTATATGCTTATATTTTGTTAAGTAAATAACAAATATTTATAACTTATTAACAAGTAATTCCCGATGAATATTTATTATGATTTTACGTTTAGTCGGAATGATCCTGACTAGCGTACCTCTTTAATACACGCAACCCTAATTATTTGCTAAATCACTTCAGCAAAGGCTCCAGCACTTTTATTACAGTCCTGGCTACAATCTTATGACCTTCTACATTGGGATGAATTCCATCGGGCAGGTTTAGCTTATCATCACCGCCTACACCTTCAAGCAAAAAGGGAATCAGCGTAGCGTTGTTTTTTTTGGCAAGCTCTGGATATATGTTTCTAAATTCAGCCGTATATTCTTTTCCCAGATTTGGAGGTACCATCATTCCGGCTAAAACAATTTTTACTTTGGGATTTTTAACCTTTACCTTTTCAATGATCATTTGAAGATTTGCTTTGGTTTGATCCAGTGGAAGACCTCGAAGTCCATCGTTTCCACCAAGTTCCAACACAAACACATCGATGGGTTGACGCAATATCCAATCAATGCGGCTCAGACCACCAGCGGATGTTTCTCCGCTTAATCCGGCATTTACAACTTTCACTTCCATTCCCTTAGCTGTTAGCGCTTCGGCTACCCGCGCGGGGAAGGCATCTTCTACGGATAATCCGTATCCGGCAGTAATGCTATCACCGTAGAAAAGAATTGTTTTGGTTGAAATACTTACCTGGAACACTGCGGCCAATGCAATAATTAGGACTTTGTTAACGACCATCATATCATTAAGTTGCTATCTTCAGATTGAAATAAATTGTAACAATTCTAACGAATTATCGATTTAATAGGTTAGTACTAATATAAAAACAATGCCAGAAACCGTACTCCATTCGGAGAATCTTGCTAAAATCTATAAATCAGGCAATAAAGAGCTTATTGTGCTGGACAATGTGTCTTTTAGTGCAGAGCAAGGAACAAGTTTGTCAATCATCGGACCATCTGGTAGTGGCAAAACTACACTACTTGGGTTGTGTGCCGGGCTGGATGTACCTTCCAGTGGTACTATTTCCTTGATGGGTTTTAAATTGAACCGGATGAGTGAAGATGATCGAGCCTACGTTCGAAATCAGTTTGTAGGTTTTGTGTTTCAAAATTTTCAACTGCTTACCACCCTTACCGCTCTGGAGAACGTGATGATCCCACTGGAATTGAGAGGAGAAAAAAATGCAGAGCCAAAAGCGGCAGAACTTCTGGAGCGAGTAGGTCTTCAGGACAGAATGCATCACTATCCTACTCAACTGTCGGGAGGTGAACAGCAACGCGTAGCCATGGCCCGTGCTTTTATCAATTCTCCTAAAATTTTGTTTGCAGATGAACCGACCGGAAATCTTGATGAAGAAAATGCTAATCACGTAACCGATCTACTTTTCACCTTGAACAGGGAAGAGAAAACAACATTAGTACTAGTGACCCACAATCTGGAGCTTGCCAAAAAAACTGAACGTGTGTTGCAGATGAAAGGCGGGAAAATCGTTGAGGAGAAATATGTGAAGATGGTGATATGATAGAGTATATCATCAAGATCAGGAGAAAGGTAAAACCTATCTATGCGGATGCCTGGGTGTGGAAAATGGCGTGGCGTGATGCACGACACAACTTTTCGCGTCTGTTTCTTTTTGTGGCCTCATTGATAACAGGCATCGCTGCCGTTGTAGCCATTGCTTCACTCAACTATTCACTTCAGGATGATCTCGATCGCAACGCGAAGGAACTACTCGGTGCCGATATTGTAGTCGGAGGTAACAACGTGTTTAATAAAGAAGTTTTAGCGGTACTGGATTCTTCAAATCTTCCCTTTGCATCGGACGCGGAAATGGCTTCTATGGTCATGTTCATGCGCAACAAACAGTCCCGGTTGGTGAGGGTAATGGGAATTGATGGTCCCTATCCGTTTTACGGTGAAGTTGAGACACTGCCACCAGGTGCTTATCCCAAAATTCAGGAGGGCAGATATGCCATCCTCGATGAAACACTGGCCAGTCAGTATGAAGTAAGCTCTGATGATACGATAAAGATAGGAAATAGCCTCTTCAAGGTAGCCGGAGTAGTTCAGAAAATTCCAGGTGGCGGTGGTGTACTTTCTACTTTTACACCTTCTGTTTACATATCCCTGAGCGAACTGGATTCAACGGGTCTAATACAATATGGTAGCCGCGTTTCCTATAAACGATTTTTTAAAACATCAACCGATGAGGAAGCGGAGCAAATAGGAGAGAAGTGGAAACCAACGCTTAGGAAACATGGAAATTGGGTTGATACAGTTGAAGAGAGAAAGGAGGAGTTGGGAAACGGATTTCAGTCTGTCTATCGCTTTTTCACCTTGCTGGCCTTCATGGCCCTGGTGCTTGGCTGTATTGGTGTTGCCAGTTCTGTTCATATTTATGCCAGAGAGAAACGGGATGAAGTAGCCGTACTACGATGCATTGGATCTTCCGGTTGGCAGGCATTCAATATATTCTTTATTCAGGTTTTTATTCTGGGTATTATTGGAAGCATTATTGGTGCCGCATTAGGTGTGGGGATACAGCAATTGGTTCCAATGCTCTTTGCTAGTTCTATACCTATTGAACTCCAATTTGATCTTTCATGGCGTGCAGTTGTGGAAGGGTTGCTGCTTGGCGCCATTGTTTCAGTACTCTTTACGGTACTGCCGTTGGTAGCTGTGCGATTTGTGCCGCCACTTACAGTGTTGCGTGCAGACTTTGAGCTAGGAAGAATATTTTCAAAGACAAAATGGGTAGTAATAGGATTGATCATTCTATTTCCTATTCTGGCGGCCTGGTATCAAACGAAGAGCATTATCTATGGAATTACTTTTTCATTAGGCCTGGCGCTGGCATTGGCCTGTCTTTCGCTTGTGGCATTGGGCTTGTTGACGCTGGTTAAAAAGTATTTTCCTAAAAAATCCGGATTTATTTTCAGACATGCACTTTCTAATTTATTCAGACCCAACAACCAGACCCGGGTTTTGATGGTAAGTATAGGTCTAGGTGCATTTATTATTGCAACGCTTAATGTAATTCAATATAGCCTGCTGGATCAGGTTGAGTTTACAGGAAATGAGAATCAATCCAATACTATTTTGTTTGATATCCAACCGGTACAAAGAGATGGCGTTGTACAGTTAATTAAAGCCCATAATCTACCCGTCAATCAGGTGGTGCCGATTATCACCTGCCGGATAAGTGAGTTGAAGGGACAAAAAGTTGATATCTATCAAAAAGATACCACCACCCATATTCCCAATTGGGCTTTAACCCGTGAATACAGAGTTACCTACCGCGATAGTTTACATCATTCGGAAGAATTGCTGGAAGGAGAAATCCACCAGTTGAGAAAGGGGCAGCGCGATTCGGTGTGGGTAACTATTTCTGAGGGTATGCAGGAATCGCTCGAAGTAAAAGTTGGTGATTCATTAGTATTTGATGTACAAGGAGTGCCTATCCCGGCCTGGATCAGTGGAATCAGAAAAGTGGAGTGGCCTAAGGATCCGCCTAACTTTATTTTTGTATTTCCTGCCGGGGTGTTGGAAGATGCACCACAAATTTGGGTTGCGGCCACACGAGTTGACGATCAGCAAGTTGCTAATCTATTTACGCAGGAGTTGGTAACTAGTTACCCCAATGTGTCACTAATTGATTTGCGGCTGATCCTCAGTACCATAAATGAACTGTTTGGAAAAATTGCAATGATTGTACGTTTCCTGGCTTTATTCAGCATTGTTACAGGTCTGGTGGTGCTGGCTGGTGCAGTGATGAACAGTAAGTTTATTCGAATCAAAGAAAATATTTTGCTGCGTACGCTTGGTGCGCGCACCCGACAAATAACCCGTATCACGTTGATTGAATATTCTTACCTCGGTTTATTTTCCGCACTTACGGGGATCATACTATCGATGATTTCTGGCTGGTTCCTTACCCGATTCTTTTTTGAAGTGAACTTTTCATTTAATGCTGTAGATATGACCGCCATTGGTGTTATCGTGGTGGCACTTACTGTTTTTATAGGGTGGTTCAATTCCAGAGAGGTAATCAATACGCCACCCCTTCAGGTGCTTCGGAAGGAAAATTAGACGCTTTTGTAAAAAAAATACCCCGTTACGGACTACCTGACTCACTTTTGCGGTATTCAAGAACAGCCTATATTGCCTTCCTATTTTTAGAAATGATTAAGAGGTTTCACCCATTCTTTGTTGTCGTATTTTCCTCTCTCAGGCTTTTTGCTGATCCTGGATCAGGGTTTATTGAAAACAAAAACCAATGGCCTTGTGAAGTAGATTATTTGGCCAGTATTGCCGGTGGGCAAATGGCGGTTAGTGCCGGACAATTCAATTACTTTTTTTTAGACTATCAAAAACTCGATGACTTACACGAGGCCACTCATACCGGACGGAACGAGTCGAACCTGGCTAGTAATGATGAATATCAAATCAATGGACGAAAAGTAAGCGTGCGTTTTTTAAATAGTAACACAAACGCAAGGGCGATAGCTTCCGGAAAATCCTCCGTTTATTTTAATTATTTTTTCGGAGATGATTCAAAAAAATGGGGCTCAAAAGCTTATGCATACAAAGAAATAAGATACGATGAACTCTATAATGGAATAGATCTTAAATTGAATATTCTTGGACAAAACATCAAGTATGATCTGCTTGTAGCTCCAGGTGCCGATCCCAATCAAATAAGGTTACAATATAATGGGATCCTATCCATGATGATGAACAACGGAGACCTGATTCTTGATGCAGAGTTGGCCGAAATTATTGAAAAAAAACCAATTGCATACCAATGGGTAGATGGGGAAAAGAAATTTATGGCCGCAAAATATGAGCTAGCCGAGGATCAGGTGACTTTTGTTTTTCCCGAAGGATATGATCCTTGTTATGAATTGGTAATCGATCCGTTGCTCATTTTTTCAACCTATTCCGGATCCCAGGCTGACAATTGGGGAAGCACCGCCACACCGGGAGAATCCGGTAACCTGTATTCATCGGGTGTCACGAATCATTTTGTGGGACAAACGTTCAGTGGAACATTTCTGGCGACACCGGGAGCTTTTCAAACCAGCTATGGTGGTTTGTACGATGTAGCTATTCTCAAATATGACTCTTCAGGTCAGCAATTGTTGTATGCTTCCTATCTGGGTGGATCGCAATCAGAAAGCCCACATAGTTTGGTTATGGATAAGGATGAGAA
>CAYTBO010000056.1:0-10856 GCA_964436055.1 uncultured Ohtaekwangia sp. | reverse complement strand
GATCAATTGAGAGGGGATATTATAACGGATGATGCGGGGGATGTGTATATAAGCTCTGTTACATCCTCTGCTTTGGATTTTCCTATGATAAATAGTTTTAATGTAACCTATGGCGGAGGTGGTAGCGATGCAATCCTTGTTAAGATGAGCAGTGATTTATCGCAGGTATTGTGGGGTGCCTACGTAGGTGGAAGCAATAGTGATGCTGCCTACTCAATAAAACTTGATTCACAGGGAAAATTGTGGATGGCTGGAGGAACTACAAGTGCAGACTTTCCTGTAACGACAGAAGTTTTTCAACCGGTTATTGGAGGTTCCGTTGATGGTTGGATAGCCAGATTTGAAAGTGATGGCACTGCGATGATCTCATCAACTTTTACGGGTACTCCAAATTATGACCAGATTTATTTTCTTGACCTCAATAGCAATGATGAAGTATATGTATATGGACAAACGGCAGGCGCGATGATGGTAACCTCAGGGGTCTATACCAATCCCGGCAGCGGCCAATTCTTACAAAAGTTTTCCGCGGATCTAAGTACCCTCATTTTTTCCACCGTATTTGGCTCGGGTAGGGGAACTCCCGATATCTCACCAACTGCCTTTCTGGTAAATGACTGTAATAATATTTATATGACCGGTTGGGGTGGCGCTGTGAATGTAAATATTAATAAACCTTTGTTAATACAGAGCAGTACAAATGGACTGCCCGTCACCCCGGATGCCTACCAAAATACTACCAGTGGTTCTGACTTTTATTTTATTGTGCTAACGGAGGATGCCACTCAATTTTTATATGGAACCTTTTTGGGTGGAAACCAATCGAAAACCCATGTGGATGGAGGTACGAGCAGGTTTGATAAAAGCGGAATAGTATATCATGCTGTTTGTTCCGGTTGCAATGTGAGTAATCCGGCAGGACAATCAACATCAGATTTTCCTACCACACCGAATGCGTGGAGTAATCAAAACAATAGCTTGAATTGTAACAATGCTGCATTCAAATTTGATTTGTCTTCGCTGAATGCAAGAATTGTCACTAATTCCATTGAGTTGGATAACCCCGGTATTACCAAAATCTGCATTCCGGAAAAACTTGTATTTCAAAATCGAAGTACCGGAGGAGAGTTTTATGAATGGGACTTTGGCGATGGCACATCCGATTCCAAATTGGACACAGCAGCCATAATCCATGAATATAAAGAGACCGGCACGTACTTAGTGCGATTACGGGCTGTTGATCAGGGTACTTGCGTGGGTGAGGACGTTGATTTTGTTACCATAACCGTCAGCCGGGCAACCGGATTTTCCGGAGAAGACATTACCAGTTGTCATGGTAGTGATGTGCAGTTAATAGCAGGTGGGGGCTCAACCTATGAATGGAGGACTACAGCTGATGGAGTTGTTTCATCTGTAGCTCAACCAATATTTAATCCTGAAGATACAACTTCTTATTTTTTAACGGTAACAGATGTGAACAGTTGTATTTATGTGGATACCATTACTGTTAGCGTTGTTCCCCGCATTGATTTACAATTTGATTTTGAAAGAATTTCGGATTGCGACAGTCGAACTGCAATCAGTGTGAACAATTTGACAACTGATGATGAAGAGCAATTTTTTGACTTTGGAGATGGCAACTCTTCTACAGAGAGAAATATTACCTATTCTTATGAGTCAGATGGAATATATAGTGTCAGGTTAATCGGGAAAAGAGAATTTTGTGTTTTTGAAATGTCTGTGACGTTACCCTTTATTACCATTAAGGTTCCTAACGTGATCACACCTGGCAATGGTGATGCAAATTCGGCTGGCAAGAATGATACATTCAAAATCAGATATGGAGATGGTGTTAATAGTCCCACAACGACAGAAGCTGGAATAGCAGTCTCGCTTTCAGTTTATAACCGTTGGGGCAAACTGGTGTTTGAAAGTGATGACTACAAAGATAATTGGGGAGGTGAAGATTTGGAATCCGGCACATATTACTTTGAAGTAGCCGTAGAAAATGAGCCACTGTGCAAAGGCTGGGTGCAACTGGTTCGGTAGCTTTGCGGATGGCAATAGTTGTTACCTTCTCCAATAACACTTAAATTTGTTACTCATGAATAAGTTTCTTCCTGTAATTATCTTGCTCTCAGCAATTTCCTGTTCCAAAAAGACGGACTCAGAGGCTGTTGAAAAGGTGACGGTGAATGCAGTTATTTCACAGACTGTATCAGTTCAGGAATTTCAAACCAAGATGCATGAACTTGACAAGGCGGTCATTTTGGATGTCCGGACTCCCGAAGAGGTGTCCTTGGGATATATAGAAGGTGCCGTTAACCTTGATTTCAGGGCCCCGGATTTTCAGGAAAAAATCAATATGCTTGATAAAGAGACCTCCTACCTGGTGTATTGTGCGGGAGGAACCAGGAGCCGCAAAGCCGCAGACCTGATGAAACAGCACAATTTTAAAGTTGTGTATGAACTTCAGGGAGGCTTTACTGAATGGAGTGGTAAAGGGTTGCCCTCTGTTACCCCTTGAACCAATTCAGGTGCGGTTTACACCGGTTGTACTTGCCAACGGATGATTTGCATTGTTTAACCTATCTACTAATACCTAACAATCGAACCTCGCAACCGCTAATGGGTTTTAAAGGGATAATAGCCTAAACCATTTCCTTTGGTTTGACTTTTGGGAAAAGCTGCTTTTTGTGCAGAAGGAAGAAGTATTCGATCGAACCAAACAACAACATGGTATAGCCGAGTAATTCAATACCTTCCTCCGAGGCATTTTTTACTTCACGGTAGAGACCCTGCAATTCAGCCTCTAATATGTTTTCCCAAATCGCATGCAGCCCGTAAAACCTGGAGAAGACCATTATGATCAGAAATGCACTTAAGGTAATGCCAAAAGCGGGTTTTTTAAGGAAGCTTCTTAATGGCTTTTCAATGGTGTCTTTATTCTTATAGGCTATCCATGCGGTAATTACCAGAATAACCGTTACAAGGAGTTGCCAGAATCCGCGAAAATAGCTATGGAAATAATTGTTGTATTCCCGAACCAGTGCGGACAAACATAAACCGGTCATAAGAATAGCGAGGCCTCTTACTTTGGGAAATTTGAATGCTATGGTCCCGTAAATCACGGCACTGATCAATAGGAATAGTTCCTGTGTAATTTCAGTAAATGAATTCTCACTAAACTTACCTAAAGAGGCATCTGACCTTGAATCAAGTAGCATCAGGTACCAAATAAGTATTAAAATAGCTGAATAAGTGATGGTTTTGAATAGAGTAAAAAGAATAGGATTAGAATATAATTTTTTCATCTTCGTTAAATACGTGGTACAACTACCCAGGCGCATTTCAGCCATGGGCAATTTTGGGCAGCCAAATATAGGATTTGATTATGCTGTTTTACAAATCAGGACACGTATTCCCGCATTTGTATTTTCAAGTGGCCACTGAAACTTTATATATCCTTCAATGGTTTTGGCCTTGCCTGTAGTCTTTATTTTAGGTCGTAGGTTTTTTATCAACGCATGGAAGCACGCAATGCATGGTAGGGCAAACATGGATACCCTGGTGGCATTGCCAACCGGTATAGCATTTTTCTTTAGTGTGTTTAACACATTTTTTTCAACCTTTTGGCACAGCCGGGGAATTCATGCTCACGTATATTATGAAGCGGCTGCTGTTATTATCACTTTTTTACGTTAGGTAAATTGTTGGAGGAGCAGGACGCTAAATCTCTCAACCAAAACCGTTAGAAGCATCCGTCAGAATTTATTTTGGGCTTTTATTTATAATATTATCGGAATACCCTTAGCTGCCGGAGTTTTATATCCTGTCAATGGGTTCTTGCTTCGGCTTGCATTGCCAACGTTACCCCGCAACTGAATGAAACCGTGGGTATGGGTAATTGGGAAGTTGACCTGAATAGTCCCGATAAGGTGCTTACCATCAACCGCGATGTAAGCGAGCAACAAGTGAAACAATCGGTTGAGAAAACCGGATATAAAGCGGAGCGTTTTTAGAATACACCCGGAAGAATACTAACGATCAGATTTCACACCTCGTTTGTTTGTACATGCTCTTTAAGCCACTTTCTAAAAAAAGAGAGTGTCACCGAGTACACGGCAAGGTAAATACCAACGGAAGCCAATGCCCATACCCCTACGCCGAGGCTGAGCGCAAAGCCTACTTGCTCTATCGTTTGCCAAAAGTTTGATTGAAAAAGGGATATCAGCTCATCCGGAGTATAGGGGAGCGGGTTGATATTAAAAACATACGTTCCAACTTTTACAAATGGCAAAATGAGCAACAATTGCACAGGGTATAATACATAGTTTACCAATTGTAGAATTACAATGTTCACACGGAAAACGGGAGCAATAACAAAACACAATGCGGTAGTTATTCCCCAAATGGGTAGCGTACCCACAATAGCACCCAGCGCACAGGTTAACGCAAGTTTTTCGGGGGTTGTACCAGCTTTCAGAAACCTGATCAACGTATCCCACAATTTCCTTACCACTCTTCTCAAAATTATTTCGGGTTATATATAGCCAACCACTACGTACGATAGGTATCCAACGCTTTCTTTGATCAGGTGTTGCCAGATTATTAATGAATCAATCTTGGGTATCAATAATACATCCGGGCCAAAAGTGCGTTTATGCGACAGAATGTCTGCACTAAACGTGTCGGGAGACCATCCTTGCTTTGCAAAACAACCAATGGAACGCCTCATGTGGAATCCTGAAGTAATAAGCAGACAATCATTGGGGTTTACCTTCGTCTTCAACATTTTTGTCACCACCACAGCGGACTCATAGGTATTTCTTGAATTACTCTCCACTACGATATCCTCTTTTTTTACACCCATTATTTCCATTGCCTCGGCCAGGTCGTTGGCTTCGCGCTGACCAATATCAATCAACCGGCCACTTCCACCCGAAACGAGAATTTTTTTTACCAATCCCATCTTATAAAGTTGAACGGCATGATAGGCCCTGTCCGCACCGCGATGAAAATAGACACGATCATCTATTTCCATTTCAGCTTTGGTCACGCCGGTTAACACAATACCATATTCATACGTCTTTTGAATTTGGACAAATGGTGTGGGAGGCACTTCCCATAGTTTGATGGCCTCATTGGCCATAAAATCATTGGACCAGAACAACAACAGAATAATACCGGCATAAAAACATCGCTTTTTCCATTTTGATTTAGTCAACAGCATGGATCCAACCAGGAACAATGCCACGATAAACAAAGGCATTGTGAGGTAGTTGAGTGTTTTGGAAAGGAAGAAGTACATAAGTTACATTCGCTTGGGTATTGGATTGGAAATATTACTCAACCCATCAACCATCTTTTTCAACACCTCATAATAAAGTGTCAGGCTAAGGAGCAGGGTCATTGACCAGATCACACCGAGGTTGAAGTAGAGTGTATCAATATTGGAGTTTAGAAAATGCTTGGCCGGCATATAGAATTGAGCATTAAAATCTACCAGGTGATCCGGATCCGGATCCTTGTAGATAGGAAATATTTTTTGGATCAGTTTATTTCCGCTTCGTACAATGCGGTGTTGTTCAGTCGTATTTTTGACTAGTTCGGCGATGGCCTCGTTCTGGTAAGTCTCCTTGAATTTTTCAAACTTCTTTTCTTTTTCAGCAGTGGAAGTTTCAGTATTTATAATTGCGTCTCTCTTTTTATCCGCCATGTTGTAACGGTTTACATAGTATTTGCCTAAAATCTGAAGAAAGCGTTTGGTCTTAAGATACAGGGTTGAATCATATCGATCAGGGTATAATTGATCTACTTCAGGAAAATTTTCTTTTCCGACTATCAGTAACTCGTCACCGATTTCATTTCGTAACAAATCAAGGTTTTCGCCTACTTGCTTTTTGACACCGGCTGCCTCTGATCTATAATTGAGGTTAACAAAATCCAATTGTGTTTCCAGTTCGGGTATGTAATAAATTTTTTTATAATCCGACTCCGCCATGTTTTTATCGTATAGATAAAATTTCTTTTCGAATTCATTGTCTTTAAACTGCGCCACCATGGCCGCTTCAAAAGCCCACCTCGATGCCATTAAATCACCTACAAGCGGTACGGTCTCCGTGTTGCCAATTATCGGATTGAGTTTATCGAACTTCACCACCACACCGCTGAGTATAAGTTGCGGAATCAACAAGATTGGAATGAGAATATAAATAGTGATGGCTGAATTGAAAGCTGAAGAAATATTTAGACCAAGGAGATTAGCGAAACAGGAGGTAGTGAATAGAATTCCCCAGTGAATCAGCACCATGCCTTCAATTTTTAGGATGTAGTTTCCAACCAAAACAAACAACAGGGTTTGTATAGCCGAAATCATAAACAAAATTCCGATTTTTGAAACGATATAGCTGCTTCTGCTGAGGTGGAGAAATGCCTCCCGCTTCAATATTTTTCGATCGCGAATGATTTCTTCGGCACTTACGGTTAACCCCATAAACAAGGCTACAATCACACTCATAAAAAAATAGGCAGGCATATTCAGGTTCTTGCTGAATACATAATCTAATCTAAAAAAATCAGCTTCATTGTAGTAACGAACGATAAAGGCCAGGATAAAAGCCAGTAGAGGAGCCTCCAAAAAATTAATAAACATATACTGCTTGTTACTGAGTTTTGAAAGAATGTCTCGCAGTGAGAAAATTTTTGTTTGTTTTAGCCAACCCGGAATGTTAAGTGAGGAGTGGGGCACTTCCCGGGAGGTTTCAACCGTATCAATTTTTCTGTTCTCTTTGAATTTCTTTTCCCATTGTTCTGGGGAAAATTTTCGATCATTGGTAAAATTTCCATATTCGTTGATTACCCGCGTCTCAATGATGTTAAAAATTTGTTCTGGATTAACATTGCCACAGGCGATGCACTCTCCTTGTTCGCTATTGATCAGGTTGATGCTCCGCTTAAAATACGTGACGGCATCTACGGGGTTGCCATAGTAGATTTGATAGCCTCCGGTGTCAAGCACCACCAACTTGTCGAACATTTTAAAAATGTCAGAAGAAGGTTGGTGAATTACGGCAAATACCAATTTGCCTTTCAACGAAAGCTCTTTGAGTAAATCAATAATGTTTTCCGAGTCCCTGGAGGAAAGTCCCGAAGTGGGTTCATCGCAGAATAAAACGGTAGGCTCACGAAGTAATTCCAATCCGATATTAAGTCGCTTTCGCTGGCCTCCGCTGATGGTTTTGCGCAAGGGTGATCCCACGGTAAGATCCTTTGTCTCAACCAATCCAAGATCTTCCAGCGTATGCATCACCAGGTTATCGATCTCTTTCTCTGATAATTGGTTGAAGCAAAGCTTGGCAGCGAAGTAAAGGTTTTGGTATACGGTAAGGTCTTCGATCAGCAGGTCATCCTGCGGAACAAAACCAATAACACCCTCTACTTGTTTTGGTGTGTGATGGATATCTATCCCGTTGATGAGCACTTGCCCTTCTGAGGGTTTTTCTGTTCCGTTGAGTACATGCAGCAAAGTAGATTTTCCTGCACCGCTGGCGCCCATCAGGGCTACCAGCTTTCCAGATTCTTCGTAGACATTCACACTCCGGAGCCCAAGGCCTCCATTCTTGAATTTATAGCTTATGTTTCTTCCTTCAAAACTCAACCGCTTGCCATCACCCAGTTGCTTGAACTGAGCCAGAATATCTCCGTAATAAACCGGGGTTATGGTCTTCCACCGGATGGTACTTCCCGTAGCCACTACATTGACACTACCCCACTTTTGCGGTACTCCATTGAGAAAGACGTCTGAATTTCCCAGGTACTCAAAAAAATAAATATCAGTACTTCGGATGTGAAGAATCGCGATAAAGCCGTCCAGTTCGTTACGATGAATGTGTTTACACTTTCCATACCCTGTATGGCTGCTGTCAATAACCAGAATATCTTCGTCATCCAGTTTATCGGGAGTTTTGGCAAGCAGAAATCGTTCAATTAATTCAATATTTCCCTGCTCAATATTCAGGGTGGCTCCGATTGATTTGGCCAGGTAGTCTTCCCGGGAGGATATAGAGCCATCGGCAAGCACGATACTCATGAGCTCTACCATAATCACCGTCTTTTGCTTTTGTGCTATCTCGTTGTTGATGGATTCACACATGGAGGTGATGGCTTTCTGTTCCTCCTGCGGGGTCATCTTTTCGGATAATTGTTCGATGTATTCATCAAACAATTTCAGCTTGGTGTCAATAGCCGAATCGCTGAGGTGATCAGATAAAAACGATTTAATGAATTCACGCTGCTGGCTGGTAACGTTGTCTTCCTTAGCCACCAGGGCAAACAGTTTGATGATTGCTTTAAGGACGGGTTCGCTCATGAGGACTTAGATTTTTGCTTGCGCTAAAGATAGCAAAGGACGGGGTAATGGTGTCAAAAAAAAAGGATTGGCTCTACCAATCCTTTTTCTCGTATTTCTGACTTTCTTAGCCGGTAATGGAGTTTCTTATTTTTTCAACGGCAGCGGCTATTTCAGCAAGGTTCTTGTCGGTGAGGACAAGGTCCGCACGATTATTTTTTATTTGCTCTTCTATGTTAAGGGCACGGTAGCTTGCTTGTAAAGAAGTAAGATCGGACACCAATCCGGTTATGGGTTCTTCCTGATCGATGTTGGTAAGCATTTTCAATAGTTCATCGACTGATTTTTCTTGTTCCAGGATCACGCGCATGAGTGGAGTAAGAATTAGGTTCCTGGCATCATCAGGCAACAGGGTCGTGGGGTATGTTTTGATAAGACCCGTTGAGATATATAACCCTTCGATGAAACTACCGGTTAGCATCAATGCGGCCAGTTTATTTCTGCTGTCGTCTTTGAGGTAATCATCCGTTCTCTGAATTGACCGGTTAATGATGTAGGCCAGTGAATCCTTGTTGCCGATGTTGGACTCGAATTGCTGAAGTACAGTAACATCAAATGATCCGATGACACCTAAATTATCAGCCAGGGTCTTGCACGAGTTCAAATAATCAATTGCCTCTTGCGTTTTTCCATACGAGCTGAGGTATCCGATGTCGGCAGCGTAAACTCCCAGGTTTAGGGCTGCCTTTTCACTGCGTGTGCCGTACTGGTCAACTTTTGTTCTGCTATTAATCAGACTTTGATTGTATTCAGCACCAGTCGCTTCCAGCAAATAAGGGATTTCAGTGGGTGAAGGGATGTTATAAACAAGATCCTGAATTTGTTCTTGCAAAGACTCTTCAGCTTCCTTGAATTCATCGGAATTGTTGCCTTCCTTCGAAGATGATCCACAAGACCATAGTCCGATGGTCAGCATTGCAAACAAAATAAGGGCACTAAGACGAGTAAATTTCATGTGTTAAATTAAGTTTAAGTAGTGGCCACCGCTCAAATCCAGCCTATATTTCTCCACGCAGGAGTGGGAATGGGGTGGATTGATCATAGGTATTTTTTGGTTTAGGACTCAATTTTAACACATTTTTCATTAAGGGAAAATGGTATCCGTAAAAAGTTTGGTTATCTGATTTGACCTGGCACGCTCGGGGCTGTTTTCCGCTATCCAAATGCAGGTTGGGGTAGGTGAGGCTATATTATAGTGGTGCCTACCATTCCATATGTGTCATACTATTGGCGGACATGGAAGGAAGTAGGTGAAAAGTGGGCCCTGCTGGGATCGAACCAGCGACCACCTGATTATGAGTCAGGTGCTCTAACCATCTGAGCTAAGGGCCCTAAAAAAGAGGTGCAATGATAAGGATTTGGAGGGTATATTACAAGGTTTGGATGCGTGATGTAAGGCCGAAGATGAGGTTCAATACTGTCAATTGAAGCTAATGTATGCATTAGAAATGCAGTGTTTTTCTCGGCGGGGTTGACTACTACTGATGCTTGGTCAGGTATCGTCAAGGTTTAAACTTCTCTGATGCGACTATCGGAGTAAGGGTACGATTTCCGGCATACGCCATTTTTTTCATTGGTTGTATTCCTTCAATTTTTCTGTCAATGTATTTATTTTCTCCAAATTATTCTGATACCCATCTATTTGCTGATTTAGTAAGACCTAATATCCAAAAACAATATTTTCAAACAGTGGGGTTTTTATTAAATCTCTTTCTAAAGGACTCAAATCGGTTCGGATGCTTTGGCAACCCGGTTCATGCGTCTGGCAGGCTACTCGATTGTGGCTTCGTTGCCTAATTCAAATTATTTCTAATCCACGATTTAATTTTGTCGAGCGCTAACTCTCCTTTTGCGGCTTTGATTACAAAGTCATATTTAGTGTCTTGGTCGACCTCAATATCAAATTGATTTCTTTTAGGGATTAGTCGCCTAGTCAAACTAAAAGAGATTCATAGAGGATGGATTAATTATTTCCGTATGGGAAATATGCAAAGCAAACTCAAAGAGCTGGATAGTTGGCTGCGCAACAGACTTAGGTACTGCATTTGGGAAGATTGGAAGAAACCCGACCGGAGAAAGAAAAGTCTTATTCGTTTAGGTATCCATAAAGACCAAGCCTATGCATGGAGCAGAACTCGAATGGGTGGATGGGCAGTAGCCCAAAGTCCGATAATGATTACGACTATCACCTTGGCGCGGCTTATCAAAAGAGGATACGAATCCATGCTTGCCTACTACTTAAAAGTATCTCCACAACTTAATGAACCGCTGTATACGAGACCCGTACGTACAGTGGTGCCTGCCTGTCGGCGCCTGTCGGCAGACAGGTGAGAGCCTCACATTGTCAGTTATAACTGGCGAGGCAGGCTACTCGATTGGCAGTAGTAAGGCCCTTCTCATCACGTCATTCGAAACCATGCCTATCACTATTTTGGTGTCAGTATTG
>CAYTBO010000055.1:18033-20966 GCA_964436055.1 uncultured Ohtaekwangia sp. | reverse complement strand
AAGAAAGTAAACAAAGAATTCAAGGCCCAACGATGCTTCCTCCCGCATGCCTGCACACCGCCTCGCCGTTGGGCCAGGCCAC
This sequence comes from uncultured Ohtaekwangia sp., assembly GCA_964436055.1. Taxonomy (GTDB): domain Bacteria; phylum Bacteroidota; class Bacteroidia; order Cytophagales; family Cyclobacteriaceae; genus ELB16-189. The sequence goes on along the minus strand of CAYTBO010000055.1, from coordinate 20,884 downwards.
CGCTCCAAAGCCTCGGTTTATTTGCTCCGGGTAGGATTTTACTAAACATATAGATACTCCCTTCTTTAAATGATTATTGAGGTTATATGGTGTGCCCCAGGTTGGTTGTTTAGAATTTTAAGTTTTTAATTAAAGAAGTCTGCGGTGATAGTTGATCTGGCCGCGGTGGTAGGTGAGGTGGGAGTGGAGGTGAATGAGGAAATAATTTGTAGTCATGGATTCGCCAAATACATTGATGGGATAAATTTCATCCAATTGAGAAGGATCCATAGCGGCCAATGTAGCTGAAATGACCTGGCGCGTTGTCATGATTTCTGTTACAAGTTTTGTTTTTGGAATGTTTTTGTCTCTGAATTCAGCTTCCCGGTTGCGCTTGTAGTTTGTCTTTCCCAAAACGGTGCCAATGAAGTGCTGAAGGTTGCCACAAAGGTGTAAGCATAAATTTCCGCCTGAATTCTTTATATCACCATCCGTACGCCACAATGAATCTTCGCTGGGGTATAACTGGATCTCCTGAGCTAATAGTTCGAGATCCCGTTCGAATAGTTTTTGTAAGGTGATGATCGTGGCACTCATTGCTGCAACTGCTTTTCTATCGACTTGATTTTCTCATCTAGTTGCAAGCTGACTTTTTCATAATCAGCTTTAGATTTCAATTCGTTATACACGCTGATATAGAATTTAATTTTTGGTTCCGTGCCCGAGGGTCGCACGGAAACTTTAGTGCCTTTTTCTGTATAGAATTGGAGGACGTCAGATTTGGGTAAGTCAATCGGGAGAGTTTTTTGGGTCAGACAATGTGTTTCTATACTTGTTTGATAGTCTAAAATCCTTGTCACTTTTTCACCTCCGATTATGGCAGGTGGGTTGGAGCGAAACGATTCCATCATCTGCTTAATCTGGATGGCGCCATCGGCACCTTTTCGCACCAGGTTCACCAGGCCTTCCTTGAAGAATCCATACTCAATGTAAATGTTCAACAGCCAATCGTATAACGACTCCCCTTTGTCTTTTGCTGTGGCGGCCATGGCTGCAAAAAATGCACAGGCGGAGACAGCGTCTTTGTCGCGCACGAAATCGCCCACCATGTATCCATAGCTTTCTTCCCCTGCGGCAACGAATTTTTTATCGTGTTCAAATTTTTTGATTACCTCCGCAATGTATTTGAATCCAGTAAGCGTATTGATACAGGTGACCTCAAAGTGATTGGCCATCCGATCGATCAGTTCCGATGTAACGATGGTTTTCGCTATATAATGCCGTTCATCTTGGCTGAGGTTGCTGAGAATAAACCAGATCATGAGAGCGAAGGCCTGATTGCCGCTGAGCAGGAAAAACTCTCCCTTGTCATCTTTAATTCCAATGCCTACACGGTCACCATCGGGGTCGGTGGCCATTACCAATTCAGCATTCTTTTCTGTGGCCAGCGCCAGGGCCATTTTCATAGCGGCCTGCTCTTCGGGATTGGGCGATTCTACGGTAGGAAAGTTGCCGTCTGGTTTGCTTTGAGCTTCAACCGATATACAGTTGGTGAATCCCATTCGTTTGAGGCATTCGGGCACCATGGTACTGCCCGTGCCGTGGATCCCCGAAAACACGATAGGAATGTTATGTTGTCTATGGATACGCTCAACTGCCGGTATAAGTTTTTTTATTTCGTTGTAGTAAGCATTTTCCAATTCTGCGGTGATCGGAATGATTTTATCAGGGTTTCCGTTAAACTTGATTTGTTCAAAGTCTTTGATGCCGTTTACTTCTTCGATGACATTGTTATCGTGTGGCGGAACCAATTGTGCACCATCTTCCCAGTAGGCTTTATAGCCGTTGTATTCTTTTGGATTATGCGAGGCGGTGATGACGATTCCCGACTTGCATTTAAGGTAGCGGATAGCGAAAGACAAGATGGGTGTTGGCCGCAGGTCAGGGAAGAGGTGTACTTCGATGTCGTTGGCGGCAAAGACCTCCGCCGTGATTTGTGCCAGTTTCCGGCTGTTGTTTCTGCTATCGTAGGCGATGGCTACTTTGATTTTTTCCTCTGTGAAGGATTTGTTAAGGTAATTGGCAAGGCCCTGGGTAGCGGCACCGATGGTGTAGCAGTTTACACAATTTGAGCCTACGCCCATGATTCCGCGCAGGCCGCCCGTTCCGAACTCCAGGTTTTTGTAAAACGAGTCGATGAGCGGTTTGGTGTTACTATCACCTAGCATGGTTTTGATGGCGGCTTTGCTTGACTCGTCCAGGGATTTTTCATTCAGCCATTTTTCTGCTGTCTGCTTTGCTTGCTGATGTAGATTCATTGATGAGGAAATTATATTCAAAAATAGTGTTTAGTCTTGAGTATTTAGTTATGAGTATTTGGTCTTTCCAGCAACATAACATGGAAGTTTTTCGTTAATTGCCTCGTAATAATCTAAAACAAATAATTGCAATGAAAAAAATACTAACCTTAATACTATTCGTCAGTTTTTCAACTGTTTTTGCTCAGGAGTATAAAATTATCACCACGGTAGAATCAGTTGTGCCGATGGGTTTGGGGAGGTCCCGCATGACGGATTCCAAAGAGGCAGTCGATTACAAAGGGCTTACCACAGAAAGAACTAATGGCAAGAAAAGTGAGATGGATGATGTAAAACGGGCAGACATTAAGATTGACAATTTTGAAGAAACCAAGTTATTAAATTTTTTCAGTGCCGCAGGAATTAATTTTCAAAACATTTCTTCCAATGATGCCGTTGTGTCATCCAAGCTTACGGAGATGGCCAAGGAAGGGTGGACGTTGGTTTTTGTAACAAGCGGGGTAGAGAGTGATGCAGGCAAGCAGGATGGAAATGGGATATTTATTACGCGGTAT
>CAYTBO010000055.1:15917-17933 GCA_964436055.1 uncultured Ohtaekwangia sp. | reverse complement strand
ATTGGTTGAGGAGATACTTCACTTTTTTTAGTATCTCATAGCCTTGGAGTGAGCCCAGAGTGTTAACAATGTTTAAGGTTTTAGTTTATCCCTCATCCCTGCCAACCACAATCCAACGCACCCATCTCCCAAGGGAGAAGGGGTGTAAGTAATAGCTTCACTTCGTTCAGTATCACATAATCTTGGGATGGGACACTGAGTGGTAGGGAGGTTAAGGTTTCGGTTTCGGGTTTAAGGTTTGATTATCGATTACAAGTTTCCGCGTAGGGCTTGTTCGCGTTCGATGGATTCAAACAAAGCTTTGAAGTTGCCTTTGCCAAATGATTTGGCTCCGTTGCGTTCGATGATCTCAAAAAACAGGGTGGGTCGATCTTGTACCGGTTTGGTGAAGATCTGTAACAGATAGCCATCTTCATCGCGATCGATCAGGATATTTTGTGCTTTCAACGCTTCCAGGTCTTCATTGATTTTTCCTACCCGATCCAGTACATCCAGGTAATATGTTTCCGGGACGTACAAAAATTCAACGCCTCTTCTACGCAGTTGCGAGACGGTGTGAATGATGTCATCGGTAGCGATGGCAATGTGTTGTACACCCGCGCTGTGATAAAAATCCAGGTATTCTTCTATCTGTGATTTTTTCTTTCCCTTGGCGGGTTCGTTGATTGGAAATTTGATATAGCCGTTTCCATTGGAGACAACTTTGGACATCAGCGCGCTATATTCGGTGGAGATATCTTTGTCGTCAAATGTAATGAGGAGTTTGAAGCCCATAACTTCTTCGTAGAAGTTTACCCACCTGTTCATTTGACCCAGTTCCACGTTACCCACACAGTGGTCTATGAATTTCAATCCGATAGATTCAACTTTCAAATTATTTGTTACTGCTTTGTAACCAGGCAGGAACGGGCCTTTGTAATTTTTTCTTTCAACGAATGTATGCCAGGTTTCGCCATAGGTTTTGATGGAAGAAATAACCACTTCACCATGTTCATCTTTTAAAGTTTGTGGTTCGGACGCAGCTTCGGCTCCCCGTACTGTGGTTTCCCTGAAGGATTTTGTGGCATCATCCACCCAAAGAGCCAATACTTTAACACCATCACCGTGTTTTTTCACATGTTCCGAAATGACAGAGTAGGGCTCCAGGGAGGAGGTCAGCACCAGTCGGATTTTACCTTGCTTCAGCACGTAAGAGGCCTTTCCTTTTATGCCTGTCTCGGGTCCAGCGTAGGCGATCAATTCATAACCAAAGCAATGTTGATAATACAGGGATGCCTGTTTGGCATTGCCTACATAAAATTCGATATGGTCGGTTCCGTTGATAGGTAAGAAATCTTGTTCCATACGTGCAGCGTTTATCAGGCGCTAAATTACGCATAATCCACGTTTTGTGTTAATTTGCACGTCAATTCTGAAAATCTGAAAATAATTTTATCATGGATTTTAAAGCCCTAGATACAGCACTTCAGCAAATCATCGCCAAACGAAACGCATTACAAAAGATTGATTACAATAATCCCCAGTATGATGACCTTGAGGAAGAATTGCATGATTTGGAGGATGAATTTCAGGATCAGTATGGTGATTATATGGAAAGTATTCTTCAGGAGGTACACGATGAATTCTGCCCTGATACCGATGTATTATACCCGATAGCCTACATCGCGAAGTCGTACATTGTGAATAGTGAAAATGAATTTCAGTTGGCGCAGACCGAAGGAGTGTATGTGGAAGTAGACCGTTATCCCGGCAAGGAAACCAAGCTGGCTATTGTACCGAATCCAACGCGTGTCATTCTCAACGTAGGTAAGGAGAAGCAAGAAGTTGTCTGGACTGTTGAGTAGAGGTAGGTTAACCTCACCCCAGGTAAGATTGCAGATGAAGTGGGAGATTGTGCGGCCCCTCTCCAGAGGAGAGAGGGGGTGAATTTCTGAGTGAATTTATTTGGTAGGGTTGCCGGTATGTTAACCTCACCCCATTTAAGATTGTAGATGAGTGGAGATTGTGCGGCCCCTC
>CAYTBO010000055.1:0-15817 GCA_964436055.1 uncultured Ohtaekwangia sp. | reverse complement strand
ATGTTAACCTCACCCCATTTAAGATTGTAGATGAGTGGAGATTGTGCGGCCCCTCTCCAGAGGAGAGGGGGGGTTTTTCTTGGGGATCAATTACAGGTATCCTAATTTTTTTCTTACTCTGTCCAGCACTTCTTTGGCGACTATTCTGGCTTTTGCTTCACCTTGTTCCAGCTTTTGTTCGAGGGCTTCCGGATTGTTCATGTAGTAGTCGAATGTTATTCTTTCCTCCTTGTATTTATCCAGCAGTAGGTTAAGAAGTTCTTGTTTGCTGTGACCGTAGCCAAAGTTACCCCCCAGGTATTTTTCCCGAAGGGCTTGAGTTTGGTCTGGTGTGGCGATAAGTTTGTAAATACCAAACACATTATCCGTATCCGGATTCTTAGGCGCTTCCAGGGGTGTGCTGTCGGTAACGATAGACTGGATTTGTTTTTTGAGCTCTTTTTCCGGGAGGAAAATGTCGATGATGTTTCCGTAGGATTTGCTCATCTTTTGCCCATCTGTTCCCGGGATGGTCATCAGGTTTTCATCAATTTTAGCTTCAGGTACTATGAATGTTTCGCCATACTGCGTATTGAAGGCGGATGCGATGTCTCTGGCTATTTCCAAGTGTTGCTTCTGATCTTTTCCTACCGGTACATAGTTGGCATTGTACAAAATGATATCAGAAGTCATCAACACAGGGTAGGTGAAAAGTCCCGCGTTGACATCCGATAGTCGGTCGGATTTATCCTTAAAGGAGTGAGCATTTGCCAGCATGGGGTATGGTGTGAGGCAACTGAGATACCAGGTAAGCTCGCACACTTCCGGAATACGGGATTGGCGGTAGAAGCAATTTTTATCCGTATCAAATCCGAAAGCCAGCCATGCAGCAGCTACTGCACGCACATTTTGGATGCGCTCCTCGGCATTTTTAATGGTGGTGAGTGAGTGGAGGTCGGCAATGAAAAGAAACGAATCATTGCCTGGTTTTTCAGACAATTCAATGGCGGGAATAATTGCGCCTAACAAATTACCCAGGTGCGGTTTGCCACTACTCTGGATTCCGGTGAGAATTCTTGCCATAATGCTGCAAAGAAAGCAAGGTATGTTTTAAAATCGGCTAATTTTCTCCGCAATTTTTTGGGAGGCTGTTCCGTCACCGAACAATTGGGTTGATGTGATGATCTTTTTGTCCTTAATTTTATCAAAGGCATTAATGACTTTTTCAGTATCTGTGCCTGCTATGGTATTAGCGCCAGCTTCCACCAACTCAACCCATTCGGTTTGATCCCTTAGTGTGATGCAATATTTCGAAAAAAAGTAAGCCTCCTTTTGCAAACCACCACTGTCGGTGAGTACCGCCTTGCAATGGTCCAGTAATGCCAGCATGTCGAAGTAGCCTATCGGCTCAATGGTGGTGAAGGACAGGGAGATATTATTTTTGTCCACGATGGCTCTTGTGCGGGGATGCAGTGGTAAAACAATTTGTGTTTTCGTGTTGATGTGATTGAGGGCATTACAAATAGCGCGAAGGCGATCGATGTTATCCGTATTTTCCGCCCGGTGGAGTGTTGCTAAGGCAAAAGCTTTTCCTTTGAGGTTTAATGATTGAATTATATTTGAATATGTTTTGATTTTGTCTTTGTAGAACAGCACAGCATCAAACATTACATCACCACATTGAATCACTTCACAATCGAAAGTATCAAAGCCTTCGGTTTTCAAATTTTTTGCTGCTGTAACGGTGGGGCAGAATAGGTATTTGCTGATTCGATCTGTGAGAATGCGGTTTATTTCTTCCGGCATTTTCATTTCAAAGCTGCGCAAGCCTGCTTCAACATGGGCTATGGGAATATGAAGTTTTGATGCCGCCAGGGCACCTGCCAGGGTAGAGTTGGTATCGCCAAATACCATTACCATGTCAGGTTTTTCTGCGTTCAATACATTTTCTACCTGCTCCAACATTCTTCCCGTCATAGCTCCGTGGCTTAAGCCGCTAATCTCGAGGTTGAAATGCGGCCGGGGTATTTCCATTTCATCGAAGAAAACCTCCGACATGTTGCGGTCGAAGTGCTGACCTGTATGTACAATTCTTTCATCGATACCCAAAGCCTTAAAAGCTCTTGATACTGTAGCAGCTTTGATGAATTGGGGTCGTGCGCCCAGTACGGTTATTACCTTCACTTTGTTGGGAAAATCTAAGAGAACGCAGGTATACCCGTAATCTGGTTACCCAAAATCAACAAGTGGATATCATGGGTACCTTCATAAGTTACCACCGATTCCAGGTTCATCATGTGCCTCATCATCGGATATTCTCCTGTGATGCCCATAGCACCATGAATCTGCCTAGCTTCCCTTGTAATTTTGAGTGCCATTTCCACACTGTTTCTCTTGGCCATGGAAATTTGCGGGGTAGTTGCCTTGCCTTCATTCATCAACATGCCCAATCGCCAGTTCAACAATTGTGCTTTCGTTATTTCCGTGAGCATTTCTGCCAATTTCTTTTGGATAAGCTGGAATGATCCTATTGGTTTTCCGAATTGAATACGCTCTAAGGAATATCTGCGTGAGGAGTCGTAGCAGTCCATCGCTGCTCCGATGGTACCCCAGGCGATACCGTAGCGTGCAGAGTCGAGGCACATCATTGGTGCACCCAGACCATTTTTTCCAGGCAGGAGATTTTCTTTCGGAACCTTCACATTGTTGAACACCAATTCTCCTGTGGTGCTGGCGCGCAAGGACCATTTGCCATGGGTTTCGGGAGCGGTAAAACCTTCCATGCCGCGTTCAACGATTAGTCCATGAATTCTTCCTGCTTCGCTTTTGGCCCACACTACTGCCACATCAGCTTTAGGCGAGTTGGAGATCCACATCTTGGCACCGTTCAATAAATAATGATCACCCATGTCTTTGAAGTTGGTGACCATGCCACTTGGGTTTGACCCATGGTCAGGTTCGGTTAGTCCGAAGCATCCAAGCCATTCGCCAGATCCTAATTTGGGTAAGTATTTTTTTCTTTGTTCTTCGCTGCCGAATTTATAGATGGGATACATTACGAGTGATCCCTGAACCGAAGCTGTTGAGCGCATACCAGAATCGCCACGTTCAATTTCCTGCATGATCAATCCGTAGGAGATGTAGTCTAGGCCACCGCCTCCGTATTCTACAGGGATGGTTGGACCGAAAGCGCCTATGTCACCAAATTTTTTTACGATCTCGTAAGGGAAGTGCGCACGTTCTGCCCAGTCTTCAATGTAGGGTGATATTTCCTTTTTTACGAAGTCGCGCATAGAGCTGCGAATGAGTTTTTGTTCTTCCGTGAGCAGATCATCCAGTACATAGAAATCGGGATGCTCGAAACGGTCTTGTTTCATTGATTTCTTCTGCTTTGCTTCCGTGGCGTTGGCTGACATATGCTTTTTAGATTAGATTATGACTGTGCTTATGACCTAAGACATTAGCCGCAATCGTTTTAATTTTTAACTTTCCGCAAATTTAACCCAAAATTGGATTAATCAAGTATCAAAAAACTCCATGGATAATTCTGCACTTGATCCCAAACTGATTGAATTAGTTAAAAAGCTTGAACAGAAGTATGAGGTCATGGGTCAGGATCTCAGTTCGTATCTGGACGGGCTATTATACGCTGATTATCTCACCTATTGGGACTACATTCATCTTGATACGCTGCTTAGTCTTCAAAATCCAAAAACAAAATTCCCGGACGAGCAAATATTTATTATTTACCATCAGATCACCGAGCTATACTTCCGGCTGATCCTTTTGGAAATAGAACAAATTGCTTTTGATAACAATCTTGAAGAGAAAAGGTTTCTCACGCGCATGGATCGGATCATTCGCTACTTCCGGCATCTGGAGAATTCTTTTGACATCATGACTGAAGGAATGGAGAAGGAACAATTTCTCAAGTTCAGGATGGCCTTACTTCCTGCCAGCGGATTTCAGTCGGCACAATATCGTTTGATAGAACTGTGTTCCACTGATATGATCAATCTTGTTGGCCCCTTCAACAGAGATGGATTTAATGAAAATTCAGGCATGGAAGAAATGCTGGGGCTTTTATACTGGCGCAGCGGGGCAACCGAATTGAAGTCGGGTAAGAAAACACTGACCCTTCAACAGTTTGAGCAAAAGTATGCTGAGGAATTTTTGGAGACAGGCATCAAATACAAAACGTTAAACATCAGGCAGCTGTATCGCAAACATTTTGGTGAATCAGTGGAAGTTAAAGAGCGACTTCGCGAATATGATACACTGGCTAATGTATTGTGGCCACTTGCACATATGAAATCAGCGGCCCGTTATCTTCAAAAAGATCCGGAGGACATCAAAGCAACGGGAGGTACCAATTGGCAGAAGTATTTGCCACCGCGGTTTCAAAAGATCATGTTTTATCCGGAGTTGTGGTCTGCCAAGGAGAAAGAAGAGTGGGGTAAGGCGGGAGTGGTCAATGCGCTTGGTTAGCTTCCCGATCAGGCCAAAACAATTTTTTAACATCCCTGTAAAGTTCACGCGCTGCCGTGTCGGGGCATCCCATCGGGGCAAGCATTGAAGGTGTAGATTTTGCCCTTAATTCTCGTTAAATTTACCGTTCAATCCTGTCAGCGTGAACAAGATCGTATCATTGTTGGTTCTGGTGATTCTATGCGAATACGAGAGTATGGCTCAGGGCTTTACCCGCTATACCTATCACGATGCTGCTAAGAAAAATCTTAAGGAGATCTATCAGGTAAAGGATACAGTCAATACGGTTGCTCATGGCAGATACATATCCTATTTTCTGAATGGAAACATTGAATCCAAAGGACATTTTGTGGACAATGAGACTTCGGGTGTGTGGGAATTTTTTTATGAAACGGGGAATTTGAAAATGCGTGGAATTCTTCGTCAGAATTCCAACTATGGTCTGTGGGAGTATTATTATGAGAATGGACAGAAGAGTATGGAAGGTACCATCAATGAGAAGAAGAGAGACGGACTGTGGAAGATTTATTATGAAAGTGGTGAGTTAAAAGAGCAGGGTGCCTATAAAGATAATCAGCGCAATGGGTTATGGTATACTTATTTTGAAGATGGGGCACGCAAGGGAGAGGTTGAGTATGTAAATGATAATGGCCGGTACATCGAGTATGATCATGATGGAAAAGTAGTAGCCGAAGGACCAAAGTCGGGAACACGCAATGTAGGCTATTGGAGGTACTACGCCCAAGATGGTACGCTGAGTGGAGAAGGAGATTACAGCAATGGCCGCAAGCAAGGAGAATGGCATTATTATTATTCCAGTGGGGCTGCCAGTTCTTCAGGGATGTTTGAAAACGATGAGCCAGAGGGAATCTGGAAATATTATTTTGAAGACGGCAAAGTTAGTTCTGAAGGTAGTTTTGTTGGAGGAAAGAAGCATGGATACTGGAATTCTCGCAACCCTGATGGAAGTTTAAAAAGTGAGATCACCTACCTTAATGGGACAGGTGAGTATCGCGAATATTATGAAGGTGGGCGATTGAAAACAAAGGGTCAGGTGGTTGATGGCAAGAGCGAGGGCGTTTGGAATTACTACTTCGAGGATGGCAAGCAGGAGGGAATCTGTGATTTTAATAAAGGGACAGGAGTGTATCATGGCTATTATCCCAGTGGATCTTTACAAACAAAAGGTGTAATTGAAAACGATCTGCGCGTAGGCACCTGGGAGCTTTATGATGAGGCCGGTACCTTGACAGGTTACTACAAGCCATTTTATGAAAACAATAGCCTCGCGGGAGAAATTAATTCTTTACTCAACAGGCCCGCACCACCCGTGGTGACAGTGAATAAGTCCGCAAAAAAGGGATTTTATTATTTCAATGAGCGTTTTCCTGAATACCGTAGCGTTATAATTCAGGGAAATCCGTTTGCCACATTTATTGGTACGCTGCCGATAGCCGTAGAATTTTATAATCAGGAGCGTTTGGGGCATGAATTTGAATTTGATGGAATACGAGACCCGTTTTATACCGCGGATCGTGAAGTGGCACAAAACCAAATTTTTCAACGAGGCTATGCGATAGCAGTAAAGCAAAAGTTTTATAATCCGTTGAAAACCGGCATGTGGTACTTTGCACACGAGGTGAGATTTACCAACGTTGGCCATTTCGCGAACATGACATTTTCACCAATACAATCAACACAAATTACAGCCAGTGCATTCGAGCAACGGGCGGAGTATGGGGTGTTGCTTGGAACGCGGCTGATGCAAAGGAATGATGGCGATGGATTTACCCTGGATGCCTATGCAGGATATGGTCTTGGCTACCGGAGTTTTGACGTAGACCCTATTTTTGAAAACACTTTTTCAGCGCTAACCAGGGATAAGTTTTCGCAGACTTTTCGGTTTGGATTTAATTTTGGTTATTCGTTCTCTTTCGATGGGAGGAGATAGTTATTAAAGGATAAACACCTTTCACTTGACAGATCTGATTGAACTGAGTCTCACTCCGGAGGAGGCGTACAACGATGCTTTATACACTTCCACCTTACGAAAGAAGCTATTGTTGTCGCAGGATGATGAAGTTTTGATCCAACCCCTTAAGCGATCAATTGATGCCAGGGGTAAAAAGGTGGTTGTGCGCATACAAGTTAAACTTGTAAAGAAAGAGGACTACCCATCCAGGGTGCCTGTTAAAGAAAAGTATAGGTCGGTTGCTGATGCACTTCAGGTGATTGTTGTGGGTGCTGGCCCTGCGGGGCTGTTTGCCGCATTGCGTCTTATCGAAGAGGGGATCAAGCCAATTGTGATTGAACGGGGAAAGGATGTGCAAAGCCGGAGGCGAGATATTGCCGCAATCAACAAATTTCATATTGTCAATCCGGAATCAAACTATTGTTTTGGCGAAGGGGGTGCCGGAACCTATTCGGACGGTAAGCTTTATACCCGGTCGAAGAAACGGGGAGATGTGAGAAGGATATTAGAAGTACTTGTAGCACACGGAGCCAGTGATCAGATTCTCTTTGATGCTCATCCTCACATCGGTACCAATAAATTGCCGGCTGTGGTGAAGGATTTGAGAGAAAGTGTTTTAGGTGCTGGAGGAGAGATACATTTCAACACTAAATTAACAGACTTTATAATTGATGAAGATCGGATGGCAGGGGTAATAACTACGGATGGAGATCGAGTTTATGGTGAAAGTGTTATTTTGGCTACCGGTCATTCTGCCAGAGACATTTATGAGCTTCTTTTTAGAAAAAAGATTGCTATTGAAGCAAAACCATTTGCCCTTGGGGTTCGCGTGGAACATAGCCAGCAGTTAATCGATCGGTTGCAGTACCATTGTGAGGTGAGGGATCCCTACTTGCCGGCATCTTCTTATAGTCTTGTACATCAGGCTAAACTTGGCAAGCAGGAAGTGGGTGTGTTTTCCTTCTGCATGTGTCCCGGAGGATTTATTGTGCCATCTGCCACTTCCCCTGGAGAAGTGGTGGTAAATGGGATGAGTCCAACGCGCAGGGATTCTCGATTTGCCAATTCCGGAATCGTAGTTGCTGTAGATCAGATCAGGTTTAAGGGTTATGAAAAGTTTGGTCCGCTGGCGGGAATGTACTTTCAAAAGGACATAGAGCGCAGGGCTTGTCAGGCAGGCGGCAATACGCAGCAGGCACCGGCTCAATTGCTGGCAGATTTTGTAGAAGGAAAACATTCAGCTCAATTGCTGGAGACTTCGTATCAACCGGGATTAGCGTCCGTTCAGTTGAGTGAAGTGTTGCCAGACTTTATCATCCAGGGCTTACGACAAGGATTTAAAAATTTTGGAGTAAAAATGAAGGGATATCTGACGAACGAAGCGCAGGTAATTGGTGTTGAAAGCAGAACTTCATCACCCGTGAGGATTCCCCGAGATAAGGAGACCTTACAACATACACATGTCCAGGGATTTTTTCCCTGTGGAGAAGGGGCGGGATATGCCGGAGGCATTGTATCGGCGGCAATGGATGGAGAACGATGTGCGGAAGCAGTTGTCAGACAAATAAAAGTAAGGGTAAAATGAAAAAAACAGTAATAGTTGGTGCTACAACCAACACAGCGAGGTACGCCTATCTGGCTGCATCCATGTTGAAAGAATATGATCACCCCATTGTGCCAGTAGGCATTAAGAAGGGGACCGTATTGGATGTACCCATTTTAGATCTCAATCAGAAGCCGGTGATAGAAGATGTTGATACGGTTACGCTTTATATCGGGCCACAGCACCAACCCGAGTGGTATGATTATATCATTAGTCTAAAGCCAAGGCGTGTCATTTTTAATCCTGGTACAGAAAATGCAGCTTTTGAAGAACTTCTGGAAGACCATCGGATTGAAGCCACGGAAGCATGCACGCTGGTTCTGCTGAGGACCGGTCAGTTTTAGTTCAACTTAGAAACCCAATGTCTTTGAAGGTGGTCATGTCCTGAAGGCTATGCCTAAACTTGCCACCAAGTCACCAAGCCACCAAGTTTCAACGAGATTCACCCTGTGATTCTTAGTGTCCTGGTGCTCTGCGGCATATTTTCATATTTTGAGGAAAGCTATGCCTCTTTTGAATAAAAGTCACCTTCTTGGAAGGTGAATTCTTTAGAAAAATATAGTGATCAAAGTCATAGGATGATCCCTTACGATTGGGGTAGCTTTAGCTGTATAAATTCTGCACTATGCTATCCGATGAAAAGTTAATTCAGATCAACAACCTGCGTGTTAAGCCAGGGTATAAATTAAAGCTTTCAAGTCATAAAACTGATTATCAGGGTAAGATGCTGAATAAAACAGATGCTACGACCTTGTTGGAAATGGGCAGGAAACATTTAGCTGAAATACAAGATAAATTGTATGCGCACAATAAGCATAGCGTGCTGATCATTTTCCAGGCCATGGATGCAGCGGGAAAAGATGGCGCGGTGAAACACATCATGTCCGGTTTTAATCCGTTGGGGGTAAAAGTTTACAGTTTCAAGGCTCCTAATTCTCATGAACTTGATCATGATTATTTCTGGAGGCATAGTATTGCTATGCCGGCCCGGGGAGAGATAGCCATTCACAACAGGTCGCATTATGAAAATGTATTGGTTACAAGGGTTCATCCGGATTATATCCTCAATGAGAAAATTCCAGGAATAGAAACATTAAAGGATGTAAATGATAAATTCTGGAAAGCCAGATTTAAGCAGATCAGGCGTTTTGAGAAAAATCTGGCTGATAATGGAATGCTTATTTTGAAGTTTTTTCTAAATGTGTCAAAAAAGGAGCAGAAGAAACGATTTTTGGAGCGGATAGATGACCCGGGTAAGAACTGGAAATTTTCACTGGCTGACCTTAAGGAAAGGGGTTTTTGGGATCAATATCAGCAAGTCTACGAGGAAGCCATTACGGCAACTTCAACAGAGTATGCTCCATGGTTTGTTATCCCGGCCGATGACAAGTGGTTTGCCCGGCTGGCCATAGCATCCGTAATCTATCGCTATTTTGAGAAGTTAAAACTAACCTATCCTACAATCAACGAATCCCAAAAAGCAGAATTGCAGAAAGCCAGGCTGGCTTTGATGGCTGAAAGGGAGCTTCCGAAAAAGAAGAAGAAGACGCTCAAGTCTACTAAGAAGGTAAAGACAAAATCTTAGGCAAGCCGGGTTCTTCTTGGTTGGCAGCCTAATGAACAGGTAATTTTTGAACGACTCGCATATTTGACACAAGTCCGCCTCGCAATGGGCATCGCGGGAGACATGTGCCAGTCAGAGGAAACTAAAAATAGCTATGAAATCGTTAACTTTGGAAAAGGTAAACCAGGAAAAAATATGGATATCAAAACCGAACGATCATTACTAATCAAAGAACTTCAGCAGGTCGAAGATTTGTCATTGTTGCGAGCGCTTAAAGCGGTGCTACACTATGGATTAAAAAATGAAGGCCGCATTAGTATTGATCAATACAACCAAGAGCTAGCAGAGGCAGAAGCAGAAATAGACCGAGGCAAGTTTATCACCCATGAAGAATTTAAGAAGCAGATGAAGGAATGGAAAGCACACCAAACCTTTAATTGTTTGGAACAACCGGGCTTCAGCTTATTTTAAAAAGGCATACGAACAAATCAAAGAAGAATCATATGTCAACGCTGAAAAGGTTATAGAAGGAATCAGCAGGATTGTGGACAGCCTACCGGATCACCCTGAAAAATATCCCCCTGACAAGTTCAAGAAAGACAATCCAGGAAACTACCGGGCTTTTGAAAAATACTCCTACAGGGTAGCATATACATACACAGAAAAGGAGAAAAGGATTCTTCGCATCCGACACGTAAAACAAGAGCCCAAAGTCTATTAAATCAAGTTCGTTCTAAGCCAAACAATTCCGTCTCGCAATGAAATGGTCTAGCACAAGATTTGCGCCAGTCAGATGCAATTTTGAAGGGTTTAATTTTTTCATACCAGGACGAAACTAAACATACTGCTTTTCGGACACGAAATCAGACCAATTTCTGGTCGCTACGGCCCTTAAATTTAGGTTCAAAAAATACCACTTTCTGACCTGAAAGTATTGGGACAATAATTGCTAAAAAATGCGGTTAAAGCGCTAAAAAAGCTTATTTTTGCCCTCTTGTAAAAACCCCGAAATGAGCGAAGAAAAAGCAGCAAAAGGAAACAATTATTCAGGTAGTAATATACAGGTATTAGAGGGTCTGGAGGCGGTGCGAAAAAGGCCTGCCATGTACATTGGTGATGTGGGTGTACGCGGACTGCACCATTTGATTTGGGAAGTAGTGGACAACTCGATTGATGAGGCTCTGGCAGGCTACTGCGATAACATTTTTGTCACCATCAATCCTGACAATTCCGTTACCGTAGTAGACAATGGCAGGGGTATACCTACAGATATTCAACCCAAACTGAAAAAATCAGCCCTGGAGGTGGTAATGACCATCTTGCATGCCGGTGGAAAGTTTGATAAAGACACTTACAAAGTTTCTGGAGGTTTGCACGGTGTAGGAGTTTCCTGTGTAAACGCTCTTTCTACTATGCTGAAGGCAACGGTTTATCGCGATGGTAAAGTATTTGAGCAGGAGTATGAGCGTGGCATACCAAAATATGACGTAAGGGAGATTGGTGAAACGGAGAAAAGAGGTACCACTATTTCATTTAAGCCTGATGATACCATATTTATTGTTTCCGATTACAATTATGAAACGGTAGCAACCCGACTTAGAGAATTGGCGTTTCTCAACCCTCGGATACGGTTGGTTTTGACAGATATGAGGGAAAACGATGACAACGGACATCGTTCAGATGAATTTTATTCAGAAGGAGGTCTACGTGAATTTGTGGAGTATGTAGATTCCACCCGTGAGAAATTGATTCCTGCTCCCATCTACATTGAAAATGACAAAGGAGAGATTCCCGTTCAGGTGGCGATGAGTTATAATACCAGCTTTAGTGAAAACCTGATTTCGTATGTTAATAACATTAACACCCATGAAGGAGGCACACACGTTGCAGGTTTTAAAAGGGCATTGACAAGGACATTAAAAAGCTATGCTGATAAGTCAGGCTTGTTAGAGAGAGCTAAAGTAGAGATAAGCGGGGATGATTTTCGTGAAGGGTTAACTGCTGTTATTTCAGTAAAAGTACAAGAGCCTCAGTTTGAAGGGCAAACGAAAACCAAGCTTGGAAACTCCGAGGTAATGGGTGCCGTAGATATTGCCGTGGGAGAGATGCTGCAGGCATTTCTGGAAGAAAATCCACGTGAGGCAAAGCAGATAGTCAACAAAGTTATTCTCGCAGCCCAGGCGAGGATTGCTGCGCGGAAGGCACGCGAGATGGTTCAACGTAAAAACGTGCTTTCAGGCACAGGTTTACCCGGTAAACTGGCCGACTGCGCCAGCACTGATCCATCCATTTGCGAACTATATCTTGTGGAGGGAGACTCAGCCGGTGGTTCTGCCAAGCAGGGCAGGGATAGAAATTTTCAGGCCATTCTTCCACTCAGGGGTAAGATTCTGAACGTGGAGAAAGCGCAGGAGCATAAGATCTATGAAAATGAGGAGATCAAAAATATGATTACTGCATTAGGTGTAACCTTTGGGACAGAAGAGGATCAGAAAGCCCTCAATATGCGGAAGTTACGATATCATAAAGTAATCATAATGACGGATGCCGATGTCGATGGAAGTCATATTCGTACCTTGATCCTTACCTTTTTCTTCCGCTACATGCGTGAATTGATTGAGCAGGGTTATGTATATATCGCACTGCCACCGTTGTATCTCTTGAAGCGGGGTAAAGATGAACGCTATTGCTGGAATGAGGAAGAGCGGGTAGCCATGACGAAGGATATGATAAAGGATGGTAAGGAAGACAGTGTGGGTGTGCAGCGTTACAAAGGTTTGGGTGAAATGAATCCGGAGCAGCTTTGGTCTACAACTATGGATCCAGAGCGCAGATCGTTGAAACAAGTTAGCATTGAATCTGCTGCTGAGGCAGATCACCTTTTTTCAATGCTTATGGGCGATGAAGTTGGGCCTCGCAGGGATTTTATTGAGAAGAATGCCAAATACGCGAGGGTGGATATTTAATTTTTTTTGATAAAATGGAAGCTGCAATGAGCGGTATCAATGAAGTTGAGGATAAGATTGCCGGGCAAATACTTGAAAGCAATTATATCAGTCGCGACCTGAGTTGGCTTCAATTTAATTACCGGGTGCTGGATCAGGCCAAGCACATGGATCGCAGTATATTTGACCGGTTAAAATTCCTATCCATTACCTCTAGCAACCTTGATGAATTCTGTACCATACGGCTGGGAAGTTTATACAACTATGTTGATTATGGGAAAGGGCGCATCGATTATAGTGGATTGCGGGAAGGTCCATATCGGGAATTACTGCATTCCGAGATCCGAAAGTTTGTAAGTGATCAGAATGATTACTACATAAGAAAGCTAAAACCTCTTTTTGAAAGGAATAATTTTCTCATAGCTGATTACGATAGTCTTTCTGTGGAGGAATCGGAAAGGGTAAATAAATATTTTACCAATACCATTTACCCGATGCTTACCCCCATGATATTCGACAGCTATCATACGTTTCCTATTCTGAAGAATCATCGCCTTCTTTTTGGTGTGGTCACACGGGTGAGTGGAGAAACGAGCAACAATAAAAGAACGTCCTTTATTCAGGTGCCCAGCAATTTATCCCGATTTTACGAAATCACCAGGCCCGATGGGATGATTCTTTTTGTTCCCATCGAGTCGATAATCAGCAAGAACATCCAGCACCTTTTTCGAAATGTAGAGATACTAAGTGTGAACATTTTTCGTATCAATCGAAATGGAGATTTTACACTGGATGAAAGTGAAGATATAGAATCTAATTTCCTGGAGGAACTGCGCAGAAAAATTCAGACACGTAAGACAGGCCGCGTAGTACGGCTTGATGTTGTGGAACGAGGTGACCCCTGGATGCTCAGGCTCTTGAAAATTCAATGGGATATAGACGATAAGAACATTATAACCATTCCAGGGGAAGGATTGATTGATTTTCCCGGCTTGCTACAAATCATTACGCACAAGGAGTTTAAAGATAATCGGGCTGTTGGCAGATCCGCGGTTAATCCCATTTCGTTCCCGGAGTTGGGTTCAAGGGATCTTTTCGAGGTGCTGAAGGAACGGGATATTCTAATTCATCATCCTTATAACTCAATGGAACCGGTGTTGGAACTATTGGAAAAGGCTGCGGAAGATCCGAAGGTATTGTCCATCAAGATTACCATTTATCGTGTTTCAAAAGAGTCGCGGGTAACCAATGCGTTGCTACGTGCGGCTGAAAATGGAAAACACGTATCGGTTTTGTTTGAGGTAAAGGCTCGCTTTGATGAGGAGAATAATTTAAGGGAGGCTAAAAAGCTTCAGAAGGCAGGTTGTTTTGTTATCTATGGTGTTAACAGCCTGAAGACACACACTAAATTATTGCTTATTGTAAGGCAGGAAGATGACGATAAAGTGGTGCGGTATGTTCATTTATCCAGTGGGAATTACAATGAGACGACTTCACGACTTTATACTGACATTGGCCTACTCAGTACCAACGATGTTTATGCTAATGATGTGTCTGAATTTTTCAATGTAATCACTGGTCATTCACAGCCGTTGGCCTATCGTAACCTGATCACTTCGCCTAGGGATATGCGTATTCAACTTATCAACCTGGTGCAGCGGGAAGCCGACAATGCAAAAAATGGGTTGCCTGCAGGGATTATTATGAAAATCAATTCCATACAGGATAAGGAATTGATCGATGCCTTGTATCTGGCTTCCCAGGCTGGTGTTCAGATTAAATTAATCGTGCGGGGCATTTGTTGCCTCCGTCCCGGAAGAAAAGGACTCAGTGAAAACATTGAAGTAATTTCTATCGTGGGCGAGTACCTGGAGCACTCCCGGGTTTACTACTTTCATAATGAAGGCAATCCTAAGGTGTATATCGGCAGTGCCGATGCCATGGTACGAAGCTTTGACCGGAGAATTGAATCGTTGTTTTTGCTGGAACAGGAAATGTTAAAAAAGCAGGTGATGAATATACTGCGATACAACCTGAAGGATAACGTAAATTCCTATACAATGAATGAAGACGGAAGCTATGCGATAAAGGAATTGCATGGTGAACCTCCGTTTAATGTGCACAAAGAATTTTATAATGTTACCAGGGAAACTATTGAGGAGGTAGCGCTTTTCTAAAAGTTCAGTTTCTTTTGCTTTCTGTTTTTTTCCAATAGATAAAGCAGCATACCATCTTTCAAGCCTACATCAGGCACTAAAATGCTTTGGGAGTTTGCCCATTCCATCACTTTGAGGTAGATGTCGCTTGCAGGAATGATTACATCCGCTCTGTCGGGATTCATTTGCAGTTCATAAATGCGCTGGTCCATAGTAAGCGCCTGTACTCTCTCTTTTACCTCTCTTACTGTTTTTATGCTGATTGATTTACCTGGTTTTTTACCCGCCAATTCAAAAATCTTACTAATATTTCCACCGGTACCTACTGCAATCACCCTGCCGTAGCTTCTTTTCACGTGTGATTTAATCCACTTCTCCATGTCAGTCCACATCACGGGTAGGTCGAAGTGTTCCAGTACCCTTACTGAACCTACTTTAAAAGATCTTGTATTTATTTTCTTGCCATGCACATATAAATTCAGTTCAGTGCTACCGCCTCCAACATCAATGTGAAGGTATGTGTGGTCGGTAAGGTATGAGTGAATGGCTCTGTTGATAAGGTCAGCTTCCTCTTTACCAGTGATGAGCTTTATGGTCAGGCCTAGTTCATCATAGACCCGTTTTACCAATTCTTCTCCATTTTCTGATTCGCGCATGGCAGAGGTGGCGCAGAACATATAGTCATCGGCTTCATAGAGTTCCAGCATCAGCTTATAGGCTTTCATCAGTTTCATAAACCTGCTGATACTTTCCTTACTGATTTTTCCTGTGGTAAATACATCATGCCCCAGGCGAAGAGGGAAGCGAATGTATTCTAGTTTTTTGAAGAGGGCTTTGGGGCCGCGATCAAGTACTGTTGAGATTTGAAATCGAATGGCATTGGATCCAATATCTATCGCTGCGAGCTTCAAAAGGCTGAGGTCATATTGTTACTATCTAACCCCAAAATAAGCACTTTGCTACTTCATTTTTAGAAAGTATTTGCATTTCTTTGCACTGCTTATCCAGAAAGACGGAGGGATTGGGCCCTATGATGTCTTAGCAACTTGTTCTGGCTACCGGTACTAATCGGAATCAGGATGTTGTGCTAACTCCCTTTCACCCTTATAA
>CAYTBO010000054.1:11097-21275 GCA_964436055.1 uncultured Ohtaekwangia sp. | reverse complement strand
CTCTAATACAGCACCCTGTCCAGCTGTTATTGGCAATTCACTATCAAAATTTGCACAAGCAAATCCGTTTTGTAATGATGCAACTCCTCCTGCTAATCCAAACCCACCATCACCCAAGCAGCCTTGGCCAAAAGTGTTTGAATTAACCATTACCCCAACAGAAAATACCATCAGTACAAGGGTACGGGAGAGGGTGCGCCACAAGGGTTGGTTCATAGGAGAGGTAAGATGCTTTATAGTCAACTCTTGTATACGCTAGGTGAAAAAGGTGTAACCAACACAGCTAAAATTACGTAAACCTCAAACTTACTACCAAAATCGCTAAAATGCGAATGGATTTTGTGGTTGGTGGTTACTTGTCATTCGTTTCAAGTTTCAAGTTGCCAGTTGCCGGTTTAGTTGTGCTTGTATGCTAGGTCTTTGGGTGGGCAGTGTCTTGCTCGTTTTAGGTTTCGTGTTGATAGTTGCCGGTTGCCAGTTATCAGTTGCCGGTTTAGGAATTTGGGTGTGGGAATAGAATTTAGGTGAGTTGAATATCAGTTTGCAGTTCCATACACTATCCATACTCTATCTATGCTTTATCTATACACTATCTATACACTGTCTATGCTCCACCTATTCTTAATAAAATGCGATACGGGAGCAATTGACAATTGACAAAAAGCAGTTGGCTGTAGCCGGTCAGCGGTAAGACCTGGAAACTGGCAACCTGAAACCGGTAACTGATTAAGGAGATACTTCACTGCGTTCAGTATCGCAATTAGGGCTTGGGGCATGGAATCAGGACTTAGGCGTGTTGAATATCGGGTCGCAGCGGTAAGACTTGAAAACTGATAACTGGCAACTGACTTTTCCCCTGCTCACCCCTTGATCCCCTAAAGGGGCCCTCGCGCAAATTCCCCATCCCTTTGCGCCTCTGCGTCTCCGCGGTAAAAAATTCTTAAACCCCGAGGCGGCAGCAGCTATGGGCAGTATGAAGTTGACAAATGACAGTTGACAATTGACAAAAAGCAGTAGACGGTTAGCGGTGAGGTCTGGAGTCTGGCTCTAGCAACGAACAACGAATTTCCAGCATCCAATAACTGACTTTTCCCCCGCTCTCCTTGATCCCCTAAAGGGGCCCTCGCTCAAATTCTCCATCCGTCAGGGGTGCGTATGGAATACGAAATGAACTTCAAACATCGAAATGGATAGTGCATGGATAAATTTTTTTAATAACCGCTGAGGCGCAAAGTTAGTCCAGTATCTGGCAACCAGTAACGAACAACTGGTAACCGATCCTGGCAACCGGAAACCAGTAAACTGATTAAGGAGATACTTCACTCCGTTCAGTATCGCAAACCCTAAAGGAGCCCGACCCGCAACTCGAAAACCTGTAACCCTGAAACCGGTAACTGGCAACCAGCAACCAGCACCCCCCAACCCCAAATTTCACCCACAAATAATTCCCCCCAGTTTGTTAACCCCCCAAATCCCCTACCTTTGCACGCAGAATTTTTTAACCTCTGCATGTCTTCTACTTCGGCTAAGTATATTTTCGTAACGGGTGGCGTTACTTCTTCCCTGGGTAAAGGAATTATCTCCGCCTCCCTGGGCAAACTCCTTCAGGCCCGCGGCTTCTCCGTCACTATCCAGAAATTCGATCCCTATATTAATATAGACCCGGGAACCCTCAACCCTTACGAACATGGGGAATGCTATGTGACCGATGACGGGGCCGAAACGGACCTCGATTTGGGGCACTATGAGCGGTTTTTGAACATCCCTACCTCACAGGCCAACAACATCACCACAGGACGCATCTACAACAACGTCATCACCAAAGAACGCAAAGGCGAATACCTGGGCAAAACGGTACAAGTAGTACCCCACATCACGGACGAGATCAAACGCAACATTTATCTATTGGGCGAAAGCGGCAAATACGACTTCGTCATCACGGAAATAGGCGGCTCCATTGGCGACATCGAATCCCTGCCTTTCGTGGAGGCTGTACGCCAGGTGAAGTGGGACATCGGCCACAACAACGCCATCGTCATACATCTTACGCTCGTCCCCTACCTCAAGGCAGCCAAAGAACTAAAAACCAAACCTACCCAACACTCTGTAAAACAACTGCTGGAAGCGGGTATCCAACCCGACATCCTCGTGTGCCGCTGTGAGATGGCCCTGCCTATGGAAATACGCAAAAAGGTGGCCCTCTTCTGCAACGTGCAGCTCAACTCTGTTATCGAAGCCATCGATGCAGAAACTATCTACGATGTGCCCCTGCTCATGAAAAAGGAGAAGCTGGATGAACGGGTGCTCACCAAACTGAAGGTACCCCACAAAAATGAACCGGACCTGGAGCAGTGGAAAGTATTTTTAGGTAAACTGAAAAACCCTATCGATGAGGTGAATATCGGACTGGTAGGGAAATATGTATCCCTGCCCGATGCGTACAAGTCCATCGCAGAATCTTTTATCCACGCAGGTACACACAACGACTGCAAGGTGAATCTCAAATGGATTTCATCGGAAGATATTAACCAGGAGACTGTGGCAGGCATCCTGTCCGGACTGGATGGCGTGCTGGTAGCGCCCGGCTTTGGTGAGCGCGGACTCGAAGGTAAGATCGAGGCCATCAAATACGTGCGTGAAAACAAGATCCCGTTCCTGGGTATTTGTTTAGGAATGCAATGTGCCGTGGTGGAGTTTTCGCGCAATGTGTTGAAACTAAACGCCAGCACTACGGAACTGGATCCCAACACAAAACACCCCGTCATTGATTTAATGGAGGAACAAAAGAAAATCACCGACAAAGGTGGCACCATGCGACTGGGCGCCTATGGCTGCAAGTTGAAGAAGGGTTCGAAGGCCTATGCTGCCTATGGAGAATCCCTCATCCATGAGCGCCATCGCCATCGCTATGAATTCAACAACAAATACCTAGATCAGATCGAAGGGGCGGGATTGAAGGCTGTGGGTATGAATCCCGATCTGGGGTTGGTGGAGATCGTAGAACTGAAAGATCATCCCTGGTTTATCGGGGTGCAATACCATCCGGAGTTGAAGAGCACGGTACTCAACCCGCATCCACTTTTTGTGAAATTTGTGGAAGCATCGATACTCCATAAGAACAACGCATAACTTTCTTTTATGAATTTTTACCACATAGAACACAGAGAGAAAAGTTCACAGCGCACACAGAAAAAAAAATAGCATAACACAGCGATAAATCATGGACAGAAATTCCGCCATAGGCCTTACGTTAATTGCAGTCCTCCTCCTCCTGTACTTCAATTACTTTGCGCCCGTCCCTCCTCCTCCTACCGATGAGTCGAGCGAAGTGACTGCCGTGGATTCTACCACCGGTGCTGAACAACCTGTGGACACAACGCCATTGGTTGTGGCTCAGGACAGCCTCATGGCACAGCAATATGGCGGCCTCGCCTCTTTCATGAGTGGCACAGAAAAAACCACCACCATCGAAAACAATGATTTGGCTATTACGCTCACGAACAAAGGAGGGATTTTCAAAGAAGTAGAGCTAAAGAAATTTAAGACCTACACCCAAGAGCCGTTGTATCTGGTCACGCCCGAATCGAACACATTTTCCCTGCTGGCCCAATACGAAGGCCGTGAAGTGGATTTGTTCAAACTTTATTATACCGGAGACACGCGCAAGCGCGGTGACAGCACGCTGATTACCTACACAGCTCAACTTGGCAATGGCGCTTTCATCCAACATTCCTACTCTATTCCTTCATCCGGTTATGAGATCGGGTACAAACTGGAAGCATCGGGCGTCACAGCCCTAAGCGGAGAGACACTCACTTTCAACTGGAATGACAAAATTAAATTGCAGGAAAAAGACCTTGTAGACAGTCGCAATAAAACCACCGTAACATATTACAGTCCCAAGGATGGATTTGATGACCTGTCCGAGACGTCAACGGATCCTGAATCTGAAATTTTATTGCAACCACTTCAATGGGTCTCCATCAAACAAAAGTTTTTCATCAACGCCATCATCGCCAGCCGTCCGTTTTCAGGTGGTGAAGTAAGGACATCCGTGCCTGCCGATGATCAGATTGTGAAGGAGGCTTCCTTAAAACTGTTTATCTCCGCGAAGGATGTAAAAGAGGGTAATGCCTCCTACCGATATTTCTTCGGGCCAAATAAATATTCTATTGTGGGTGAAGTGGCGGAAGAATTTTCACAAAACCTCAACATCGGATGGCCGCCCATCATCTGGGTGAACAAATTCCTTATCATTCCCATCTTCAAGTTTCTTGAAAATTATATTGCCAACTACGGGGTGATCATTATGATCCTCGTGCTTATCGTGAAACTGATTCTTTCACCGTTGTCATACAAATCCTACTTGGGTATGGCCAAGATGAAGTTGCTGAAGCCAGAACTGGACCTGCTGAAAGAAAAGTACGGGGATGACATGACAAAAATCCAGCAAGAGCAGATGAAGCTTTATCAGCAAGCGGGTGTGAATCCTTTCAGTGGATGTATTCCATTGCTGCTGCAGATGCCTATTTTATTTGCCATGTTTTATTTCTTTCCCGTGAGCATAGAGCTACGTCAGGCGAAGTTTCTGTGGGCAGAAGATTTGTCTACCTACGATTCTATTGCCAGCCTTCCTTTTTCAATTCCTTTTTATGGCGACCATGTGAGTTTGTTTGTGTTGCTCATGACAGCCTCCACACTCGTATATACCTGGCAAAACAACCAGATCAGCTCCGTGACAGGGCCGATGAAGACCATGTCATATTTCATGCCCGTCATTTTTATGTTTGTACTCAACTCATTCTCCGCGGGACTTAGCTTCTACTATTTTGTTTCCAACCTTGTCACCTTTGCGCAGCAGGCTATCATCAAAAGATTTGTAGATGAAGATAAGATTATGGCCGTGATGGAAGATCACAAGAAAAAGATTATTTCCGGTGACGGCAAAAAATCCAAATTCATGACCAAGTTGCAGGAAGCGATGAAGGCAAGTGAAGAAGCGAGGAAGAAGGGGAAGAAATAATTTCTGGTTTCAGGTTGCAAGTTACAAGTTGCTGGTTGCAAGTAAGATTAGCGTGCTGGTTCACCTTAAGGGAATCAAAGGACTTCCCCTTTAGGGGACTGAGGGGTGAGAGGGGAAAAACTTTACACTTGAGCTTAGTACTCGTTGAAGGTTTGAAGTTTAAGGCTTCAGGATGCTAGAACTTGAAACACGAAACATGAAACTTGCAACCCGCCTGCTTGGCGAAGGCAGAAACTTGTAAGGCGAAACTTGTAACTTTTAACCCGTAACTAGTAACTTGCCACGCTTTTTTAGTTAAGACGGGCCGTAAATTAATGGGAAAGATCATTGCCATTGCCAATCAAAAAGGAGGTGTCGGAAAAACAACCTCAGCCATCAACCTGGCAGCGAGTCTCGCTGTGCTGGAATACAAAACCTTGCTGGTAGACGCTGATCCTCAGGCCAATTCAACTTCAGGTCTGGGATTAAATCCAAAAGAGATTACCACCGGCATCTACGAATGCATGGTAGATGGCATTGATGCACGGAAAGCCATCGTTCAGAATGACCTCAAGTTTTTACACATCCTTCCCTCCCATATCGACCTGGTGGGAGCCGAAGTGGAGATGGTGAACATACAGCGCAGGGAAGAACGCATGCGCGATACGCTGGAAACCATACGCCACGATTACGACTTCCTCATCATAGACTGCTCACCCAGTCTGGGTTTGATTACCATTAACTCACTTACCGCCGCGGACTCCGTAATCATTCCTGTGCAATGCGAATATTTTGCCCTGGAGGGACTGGGTAAGTTGTTGAATACCATCAAAATCATTCAAACCCGGCTGAACCCAAAACTGGAAATAGAGGGCATTCTGCTTACCCTGTACGATTCACGTACTTCGTTAGGCAACCAGGTAGTGCAGGAGGTGAAGACGCATTTCAAAAACATAGCCTTCAATACCATCATCCCCAGAAACGTTAAGTTGAGTGAGTCGCCCAGCTTTGGATTGCCGGCCATCGTACACGACGCTGAAAGCAAGGGTGCCGTGAGCTACCTGAACCTGGCCCACGAAATTCTGAATAAAAACGGTATGTCAAAATGAGTAAGAAAAGAGTAGCATTAGGAAGAGGACTGAGCGCCTTGCTAAGCGATACACCGGAAACTGAGAAGCTGGAGGAAACCGCTCCTCCCGTATCGGCAGGTGTAAATGAAATTCTGCTCACCGAAATTCAGGTCAATCCTTTCCAACCCAGAAAACATTTTGAAGAAGAGCCCTTAAATGAGCTGGCCGAATCCATCAAGGTGCATGGGATTATTCAGCCGCTGACTGTACGCAAACTTTCCCATAATCAATATCAACTGATCTCCGGTGAAAGAAGGTACCAGGCTGCCAAGCGAGCCGGACTAAAAGCGGTGCCCGCCTATGTACGCTCCGCAGACGATCAGCAGATGCTGGAGATGGCCCTGATAGAAAATATCCAACGGGAAAACCTGAACCCCATCGAGATTGCAGTGAGCTATCAGCGTCTGATTTCAGAGATCAACCTGAAACAGGAGGAACTGGGTGACCGGGTAGGGAAAAACAGATCTACCGTTACCAACTACCTGCGTTTATTAAAACTTCCACCTGACATCCAGATTGCCCTTCGCGACAACAAAATATCCATGGGCCATGCACGGGCCATCATCAACGTAGAAAATCCGGATACACAACTTTTTATCTTTAAAAAGATTCAGTCTGAAGACCTTTCCGTAAGGAAGGTAGAAGAATTGGTAAGGCAACTCATGCCTAAGGGCAAAGGATCGGAATCCGGCCAGGCGGAGAAAACCATTGCAGGCCCTTCTAAAGAAATAAAACAGCTTCAATCTACCCTTTCCACACATTTTGGCACGAAAGTGAATGTAAAGAGTGACGGAAAAAAGGGAGAAATCAAAATTCCCTTTTATTCCATTGAGGATCTAAACCGGCTGCTGGAAATCCTCAAGGTATAAAACCTGACACGGATGAAACTGAGTATAATCTTTACTTTTGTGTTGATGCTTTCCTTTTTGCATGCAAAAGGACAGGAACAGCCGCAGGATAGTGTGAGTACCATTCCGGCCGAGCGCATACTACCCGCTGACACCTTACATCAAGAGCGGGGAAAGAAAGTCATCACCATCGACACGTATGCGGATAGATACAATCCGCGCAAGGCCATTCTTTACGCGGCCATTTTTCCGGGTTCCGGTCAGCTCTACAACAAGAAATACTGGAAAGTTCCCCTTGTCTATGCCGGCTTCGCCACAGGAATTTTCTTCATT
The DNA here is from genome assembly GCA_964436055.1 of uncultured Ohtaekwangia sp. Lineage (GTDB taxonomy): Bacteria > Bacteroidota > Bacteroidia > Cytophagales > Cyclobacteriaceae > ELB16-189. The sequence goes on along the minus strand of CAYTBO010000054.1, from coordinate 13,962 downwards.
GACTTTTACCAGAGGCGCTACCTGCTTCACAAGAATGAATTATTTACCATTCTGGAGACAGGCGAAGAACGTTCAGTCTCCGGATTTAATGAAGTACAGCTCAGAAATATCATAGACGACTCAAAGCGCGAGCGTGATTTCATGGCCATCATCACCGGTTTCTGGTATATATTGCAACTGGTAGATGCCCACGTAGATGCTCACCTGAAAGAGTTCGATCTCAATCCACAACTGCAGGTAAAACTGGAGCCCGTTCTCAACAACAGTCCGTGGAATGGACAAAGCGCGGGTATCGCACTAACCTTTACGTTTTGAACCCATGAAGATCGCATTGCTGGGCTATGGAAAAATGGGGAAGGCAATTGAAGCTTTTGCCGTGAAGCGCGGACATATTATCGTATTGCGAATAGATTTATCCAATGCACATGAAATCGATCAAATCCGGCAGGCCGATGTCGCTATCGAATTTTCTCAGCCGGATGCCGTGGTACATAACCTGCTGGCGTGCTTCGAACGCAAAGTACCGGTCGTATGCGGAACTACCGGATGGCTCCAACACAAGGCAACCATTGAAGATGCATGCAAAAAAAACGAAGGCACTTTATTTTATGCATCCAACTATAGCCTGGGTGTCAATCTGTTTTTCAAACTCAATTACTTCCTCGCCCAGCTTATGAACCGCCATGAAGGCTATGATGTGCTTATTGATGAGATACATCATACACAAAAGAAAGATGCACCCAGCGGCACGGCCATCACCCTGGCAGAAGACATCATCAAAAAGCTGGATCGAAAGAAAAGCTGGGTATTGGGAGAAAACCCTGACCCCTCGAGTCTCGTTATCACCTCATCGCGTGTTGACCCTACCCCGGGCACCCACACAATAGCGTACCGCAGTCCCATTGATGATCTTGAAATCCGGCACACGGCACATTCCAGGGATGGATTTGCCCTGGGAGCGCTGATGGTGGCGGAATGGATACGAGGAAAAAAAGGCGTATTGCGGATGAGCGATTTTTTTAAACAGTAATGATTAATCCCAAAAATACTTTTCTTTGCAAGCTTTAAACCCATAAGATACTGTGACCGCGATACTTATTACACTGCTTATCTTCAGAATAGGCGTTACCATCGGATACTGGAAGTTATTTGAAAAAGCCAATTTAGAAGGTTGGAAGTCCCTGATCCCCATTTACAGTGAGTACTGGTTGATTAAACTAATCGGCAAACCGGCCTGGTGGGTTTTGTACCTTTTTATTCCCATCCTCAACATCTTCACCTTCTATGTGCTTTTGTTTGATTTGCTGCGCTGCTTTGGAAAGAATTCGCTGATGAGCCAGTTCCTCATCATTTTCATAGGGCCGGTATACATTCCCTACATTGGATTTCGGAAAGACATAAAATACCTGGGCAAGTTGGATGAGATTGAAGAAGAGAAAAAATCGGCCGTATCGGAATGGACGGAAGCGATTGCTTTTGCCGTAGTGGCCGCTACGCTTATTCGCTGGCTCATTATGGAGGCCTATACCATCCCTACTCCGTCGATGGAAAAATCATTGCTCGTGGGCGACTTTCTTTTTGTAAGTAAATTCCACTACGGTACACGCACACCAAAGACTCCCTTGCAGGTGCCGCTGACGCACCAGAAGATTTGGTTTACAGATGTGCCTTCTTATGTAGACTGGGTGCAGTTGCCACAATATCGTTTGCCCGGTATCAGCAAGGTGAAGCGCCACGATGTGGTGGTATTCAACATTCCTCCCAAGGATCTCAATGAAGGAAAAAATTATCCGGTAGATCTCAAGACCAACTATATCAAACGATGTGTAGGCACACCGGGGGATGTGTTGAAGGTGGTGAGTAAACAACTGGTTGTAAACAATGAACCACAACCCAATCCCGAGGATATGGAGTTTAGCTACCTGGTTACCTCCAAGGATGAAATTAATGAGCGCAACCTGAATAACATGGGCATCGACCCAGATGACTATAACTTTCTCGGCAGACCGGAAGAAGGAAAAGCCGTTTACCAAATGTTTTTACCTGAGGAAAAAGTAGAAGAGTTGAAGGGTTTGCCTTATATTATTTCAGTGGGGCCAGACTACCGCACGAACAGTGGAACCGATCCAAGGATATTTCCCCGTTCGAAATACAGCCGATGGAATGCCGATGATTACGGACCGATTACCATTCCGGGTAAGGGCATGACCATTGACATCAACGATTCAACGCTAGCGTTTTATGGATCTACCATTCAACTCTATGAGCACAATCAGAATGTGGTGGTAGGTGATAGTACCCTTACCATCGATGGGCAGGATGTGAAACAATATACTTTTAAGCAAAATTATTATTTCATGATGGGCGACAACCGCCACAACTCCCTTGACTCTCGATTCTGGGGTTTTGTGCCCGAAGATCATATCGTAGGGAAAGCCTTCTTTATCTGGTTGTCCCTGGATAAGTATGCAAGCTTCTTTGAACGGATTCGCTGGAGGAGGTTTTTTAAAATGATTGATTAATTTAAAGTTTAAGGTTTCAGATTTCCTGCCTTCGACTGGCGTTGTTATACCACAGAGAGGCACAAAGGAGGCACGGAGTGGCACAGAGGGTTTTGTTGTTGCATGAAAGTCTCTGTGGTCCTTTGAGATTTCTTTGTGGTTCTTTGTGCAACAGCTTGTTTAGTTGGTTGCAAATAAAGCCAGCGCGTGGGCCCCTTTAGGGAAAGGGGTGAGCGGGGGCAAAGTTTGTTGCAATGAAGTCTCTGTGACCCTTTGAGATTCTTTGTGTTTCTGAGTAACAGCTTGTTATACCACAGAGAGGCACAAAGGAGGCACAGAGGGGCACAGAGGGTTTTGTTGTTGC